>CAZKSU010000029.1:0-15093 GCA_964555455.1 uncultured Carnobacteriaceae bacterium | reverse complement strand
TGTGATGGAGCGTTACCGGCGAGTGGACCGGACGCTAAATTTACTTATTGCCATTGCGGCCTTATTATTGGTTATTATTTGGATTATCATTTTATTTATCTAAAACGAACAAAAGGAGTTAGGCTTTGAAAATTGGAATATTAGTAGCGATGGAAGAAGAAATGAATCGATTGATGGATGTGATCTCTCAGGAAACGGTTCATGAAATCGCCAATCAAACATTTTATGATGGGGTCATTTACGGCCAGCCTGTAACCATCGTGCGCTCGGGAATCGGGAAAGTCAATGCGACCATTGCCACCACTTTGCTGATCCATACCTTTGCAGTGGATGCGGTCATCAACACGGGTTCAGCAGGCGGTATTGGCGACGGGCTAGCGATTGGCGACTTAGCTGTTGCGAACGAATTGACTTACCATGATGCGGATAACCGCACATTTGGCTACACATACGGCCAAATCCCACAGATGGAGGAGAGATATGCAGCGGATGAACAATTAACCAAACGTATTGAAGAGGCGGCCAAATCTTTAGGCTGGCACACGCGGAAAGGGTTAATTGTCAGCGGGGATTCTTTTGTCTCAAGCACGGAGGAGATTGAAAAAATCCGCGAATTTTTCCCGCATGCTTTAGTGACTGAAATGGAAGGGGCAGCAGTGGCGCAGACGTGCCGGCAATTTGACATCCCGGTTGCGGTCATCCGTGCAGTGTCCGATACAGCGGATGAGCAAGCCTCGGTTAACTTTGACGAGTTTGTTTTATTAGCAGGTGAACGTTCAGCAGAACTTGTGTTATCCTTAATAAAGGATATGGCAAGTCCTAATTAGATCAAGCAACACAACGTATAAAGGAGAAAGATGTTATGGCAAGAGTAGAAAGTTTTGATTTAGATCACAATAAAGTAAAAGCCCCTTATGTAAGAGTGGCTGGGGTAGAGCAGGACCCTAAAGGAAGTACTATCCAAAAAATTGATTTGCGTTTTTTACAGCCTAATACCGATGCCTTTCCGACAGGCGCTATGCATACATTAGAGCATTTATTAGCGACTTACTTGCGGGATCATTTAGAGGATGTCATTGATGTGTCGCCAATGGGTTGCCGCACGGGCTTTTACTGCATTAAATGGAATGAAGCTTCCACAGAAGACATTGCCCAAGCGCTGGAAAAGACCTTGCAGGATGTGTTAGAGACAGAAGAAGTGCCGGCAGTGACGGCCAAAGAATGCGGGAATTTCCGCGACCACAGTTTGTTTTCAGCTAAAGAATATGCAAAACAAGTACTGGAACAAGGTGTCAGCCGCGATCCTTTTGAGCGTGTGGTGTCACCGGTTAACGCCATTTAATCCATAAATAATCCATGAAAAATAGCCCTTGAAGTCTGCACTTCAAGGGCTATTTTTCCTCTCTATTTATCCGCGAATAAGATCGTACATATTGGTATATTTCAGGTCCAGTGCGTTAGCGACACCTTCATTTGTCACTAAGCCTTTATAAACGTTCACTCCGCGCATAACCGCCTGATTATTCAAGAAAGCTTTTTCTAAGCCTTGGTTGGCGACCTGCGCAATATATGGCATCGTTACATTTGTCAGACCAATGGTTGAGGTTCTAGGCACTGCACCAGGAATGTTCGCTACGGTATAGTGAATGATTCCGTGTCTTTCATAAATAGGGTCATCGTGTGTCGTTGCATATTCGGTTGTTTCAAAGTTTCCACCTTGGTCCACCGCGACGTCTACGACTACTGAACCAGGGCGCATGGATTGAATCATGTCTGTCGTTACAAGGATTGGAGCTTTCGCACCAGCAATCAGCACAGACCCGATGACGATATCGGCATCTTTTACAGCTTCCGCAATATTGTAAGAATTGGACATCAATGTATCAATCTTGGACCCGTATAAATCATCGATTTCAGCTAAACGTTCCGCGTCTACATCGAGGATGGTGACATGTGCACCCATACCCATTGCAATTTTCGCTGCATTCAGGCCGACAACGCCTCCGCCAATAATAACGACTCGGCCGCGTTCAACACCAGGAATCCCGCTTAGTAAGACGCCTGAACCGCCATAACGGTGCTGCAAGAACTGTGCACCTGCTTGAACAGCAAACCGTCCAGCCACTTCACTCATAGGCTTTAATAAAGGGAGTTTTCCTCGAACTGAAATGGTTTCATAACCTAAAGCAGACACATTCTTCTCAATGAGAGCTTCTGTCAACGGTTTATCGTTTGCTAAGTGCAGATACGTAAAGACGATTTGTCCATCATAGAAGTATTGATATTCTTCTTCCATCGGTTCTTTAACTTTGATCACCATCTTGGCTTTCCAAACTTCTGCCGCTGTTTCTTTGATTTCAGCACCCGCCTCTGCGTACTCCTCATCGGTAAAGCCCGAACCAAAGCCTGCGTTTGTTTCTACATACACCTCATGTCCTTGTTGAACTAAATCTGAAATATTAGCAGGTGTAGCAGCCACGCGATTCTCATTCGGCTTAATTTCCTTAGGTACACCAATTATCATAAAAAACATCCTCCTGTTTAAAATTCCTATCTACTTTAAAAACTCATTCATTCTTATCTAAAACTTTTTTAATTATGCTCCTGCAAACAGAGTATTGTATCTTCTAAATCATTTTACCATAAAATTTTACGAATCCTAAATAGAAGGCTAATAATTCTCTCATGTGGGCAGAGGATATGGCTTGCATCTCTAAGGACGCGTGCTATATTTAAAAAGAATAAAATTGATGAAAGAGGGTAGAAGGATGAAAAAAATAGCTTTTGGGCAGAGTGAAGAAGAAGTATCCGCAGTGGTTCTTGGAATGATGCGCATCCATACCGCAAAGAATCCGGTTGAGGTATTGGAAACAGCGGTTGAACAGGGCATCACCTTTTTTGATCACGCCGATATTTATAATGATGGAGAAAGTGAACGCATTTTTGGAAATGCTTTCAAACAGACGACGATTCCCCGCGAGGAACTTTTCGTGCAGTCAAAAGCGGGAATCGTTAAAGGAAAAAGGTATGACTTTTCCAAAGAGCATCTGCTCCAATCTGTGGACGGCATTTTAGAGCGCCTGCAGACCGACTATCTCGATGCTCTCTTGCTCCACCGGCCGGATACATTAATGGAAACCGATGAAATTGCGGAAGCCTTTGATACCTTAGAAACAGCAGGGAAAGTGCGTCACTTTGGTGTCAGTAATTTTAACCCAGGCCAGATTGAGCTGCTTAAAACAGCGGTCAAACAACCCTTGCAGGCCAATCAATTGCAATTTAGCCTGATGCATACAGGCATGGTAGATGCCGGCATTCACGTCAACCGAACCGAAAAAGCTTCAATAGACCATGACGGCGGGCTCTTAGAATATTCACGCCTGCACAAGATGACTATCCAGGCTTGGTCGCCTTACCAAGGACCAAATGGTGTCTTTATTGGAGATAAGGCATTGCCTGATTTGAATGAGGTCCTTCGGGAAATGGCTGAAAAATATGGAACAACGCCTACCGGTTTAGCGTCTTCCTGGATTCTGCGCCATCCAGCCAATATGCAAGTAGTGGCGGGGACGATGAATCCGGACCGTATCGCACAAATTGCCCAAGCTTCCGAAATCCAATTGAGCCGTGAAGATTGGTATACCTTATATAAAGCAGCAGGCAATAAATTGCCTTAATGCGATTTAATCCCAAAACATCTTGACTGTCGGGCTGGAATCCGGTACAATAATCGTTGTGTAAAATAATGCAGCAAGAAACGATAACCGCGTCAACATTTCCTTACCACTTCGGTGAATGAGTAACCAGCGGCTGCAATTCGGTGAAAATTAAAAGGGAATGCACGTATTATTGAGTTTCTGTCCGTTACGTTATTTTACTCCAATACAAAATAATGGAGGAAATAAATATGTCAAGATTTACAGGATCGACTTGGAAAAAATCTCGTCGTTTAGGGATTTCTTTATCAGGTACAGGAAAAGAATTAGCACGTCGTCCATACGCTCCAGGTCAACACGGACCAACTAGCCGTGAAAACTTATCAGAGTACGGACTACAGTTAAAAGAAAAACAAAAATTACGTTTCTTATATGGTTTGAATGAGCGCCAGTTCTTCAACTTATTCACGAAAGCAGGTAAAATTCGTGAAGGAGAGCACGGTACAAACTTCATGATCTTACTAGAGCAACGTTTAGATAACTTAGTTTACCGATTAGGTTTTGCGACAACTCGTCGTCAAGCGCGTCAATTAGTAAACCACGGCCACATTACTGTTAATGGTAAACGTATCGACATTCCATCATACACAGTAAAAGTTGGAGAAGTTATCGGTGTGCGTGAAAAGTCTAAAGACTTATCCATCATCACTGAATCTGTTGAATCTCTATACGGTCGTCCAGACTACTTAGAGTTCGATGAAGATAAATTAGAAGGTAAAATGACTCGTTTACCAGCTCGCGAAGAAATGCCAGCTGAAATTAACGAAGCATACGTAGTTGAGTTCTACAACCGTTAATCTAATGGTTCAATATACGAGAGGAAAGACTGGGGGAACCCAGTCTTTTTGCTTATCTATCTTTCCCCGGCGACTAGAAGAAAGGGCTATAAAACCAGTTGTATAGATTTCATCACAATTTTCGTTGAATTGTTCGAGACACCTGCCCTTTATTTTGATATACTAAAACGAATTAAGGGGGGAAGAACATGTTAACCACTGTAAAAAGAATCGTAGGGTTAGGGATAGCTGCACTTCTGCTCGGAGCTTGCGCTGCTGCAGAGAATGAAGAAGCAGCACAAGAGATTGTAGAAGAGGCCGAAGCGGTAGAAGAAGCACAAAGTTCACCGCTGCCTGAAATACCCACGACGTATCCCGCGAATGTTACAGCACTCCGTCAACTGACGGATGAAGATTTACAACTGCGTAAGCAGTTAATGGTCATTGTTGAAGAGCATGCTGCCTCAGATCGAGATGCGATTTATCGTGTTGCCCCTGAGTATGGCAGAGAGCCTGAAGAATTGTGGCAAACTTGGTTAGCTATTAATGAGTCCTTTATGCATGGGGGAGGCGCTTCGAATTATGCAGTGCTTCCAAGTGATAGGATGGCTTTACAGAGAAAGATTATAGAAGCACTTTTCCCAGATAGTGACATTGAGTTTATGGGGTCTAGGAGTACTCAGTCAGAAACTCGCCTAGGCTACAGAGAAACCGTTCAACTTACCGTGAATGGAATATACCGTGAAGTCGCTTTGGGTCTAAAGATTAATGAAAAGACAGAAACGGCAGAACTCATTCAGCTAACGATTGATGGCGAAGAGTATCGTCTATAAAAAGTATCGTTTAAGGGATAAGAGCGCAATAAAAAAACTACCAACGATGTGCTGGTAGTTTTGCCTTTTTAAGCGTAATTTTTCATTAAGATATCGACGAAAGCTTCTAAAAATTCCTGATCGTCTTGACTGAAACGATTGGTTATAGGTGCATCGACATCTAAAACACCTACAGCTTTTCCATTGTGAAGAAGCGGAACCACAATTTCAGATTGCGAAGCGGCATCGCACACGATATGTCCAGGAAATTCGTTGACATCCGGGACGACAATCGTCTCTTTTTGCTCAAAAGCTGTACCGCAAACGCCTTTTCCGGATGCGATGCGGATGCAGGCTACCTTTCCTTGGAAGGGGCCAAGAATGAGTTCTTCGTCTGCCTCATCCCACAGATAGAAACCAACCCAGTTGATGGTGTCGAGAACTTCATTTAAGAAAGCAGAAGCATTACTTAAATTAGCAATCCAGTTGCTTTCATCTTCAATGAGTGCTTGAAATTGTTGCAAAGTGAGCTTTTTGTTCTTGATTTTTTCCATATTGATACTCCTTGTGAGATAATTTAACAACAAGTATAACATATGCGCCGTTTTTTTGATATACTAACCTTAGTGCAGATTTACAAAAGAAAAGGATTCAAAAAATAGATGAAAACAATTCAAGATGCTTGGAGGAAACCGAATGTCACCTTTACAAATCACAGTCATTACCATATTAGTCCTACTCATTGTTACTATCGCGATTACTTATTTTGTTCGGAATAAGTATTACCGCCAAATTGATGAATTAGATGCACAGAAAAAAAATGTGTTAGACGAGGCACCCTATGAGGCATTAAAAGAGGTCGCTGAGTTGAACATCACCGGCCAGTCGCAAGAAGTCCGAACGTCTTTAGAGAAACAATGGCGCACAATTGAGACAGTGAAGTACCCAAAGCTGGAAAATGAATTATACGATGCGGAACAAGCCACCGATCGGTACCGCTTGGGCGCTTCGAAAAAACATCAGGAAGCTGCGGAAGCAGCAATTGCTGATATTAAAGAAGATATGACTAAGTTGACGGATTCTTTAACGGAATTGATCGAACGGGAACAAGCCAATTTAGAAAAAATTGACGAAATGAAGAAACGCTATCACGAAGTACGTAAATCATTGCTGGCTTACAGTTTCTCTTTTGGACCTGCATCGGAAAGTTTTGAGGAAAAATTACGGGTCATGGAAGATGACTTTGCCGAATTCTCCGACTTAACTGTTTCAGGAGATCATGAAGAAGCGAAAGAAGTCGTGCAGCGGCTCAGCCAGACTATTGTCGAGACTGAGGAGGAGATGGAACAGATTCCTCCGCTGCTTGAAGAATTAGAAGATGTTCATGTGGAAGAGTTAAAAGATCTGCTAGACGGCTATAACCAGATGATCGAAGCGGGCTATCAATTCCCGGAAGATACGATTGAAGAAGATATCGCCGAGTTAGAACGCTACAAAGAAGTCATTTATGACCGCATCAAAGAGCTGGATTTAAAGAAGGCAAAAGAAGAGATCGCTACACTGGCTGATGGTATTGATGCACTGTATGAAAAAATGGAACTTGAAGTGCAGGCTAAACCTTATGTAGCGGATGCGCTCGAAGATACGCGCCGGGCTATTTACTTCTTGCATGGCGAACAGCGCCGTCTGTCTACACTGCTGAACCGGGTTGAACAAAGTTATGTGCTCAACCAGGGAGAAATCGACAAACACCAAAAGCTTGGAGAAGAAGTGAAGGAAGCCCGTGAGGAATACGATGCTATCGAAGACCGTGTCAAACGTCAGGCGATTCCGTACTCCGTGGCTTACGAAAGATTGGATGAACTGTTTGACTTATTGGAAAACTATAATGAGGCTTACATCGCGATTGAAGAGCAGTTAGAAAGCTACCGTGAAGAAGAACGTGCGTTAAAAGATGAGATGCTGGAAATGGAACAAGAAATGTACGCCATGAAACGCTATTTAGAGAATGAGCAGCTGCCAGGATTGCCGGATTCTTATCTAGAACTGTTTTTCTCTACATCCGATCGCATTGAGCTCTTGTCGCAGGAAATCGCACGTCCTCGCATTCAATTGACAGAAGTCCGCAAGATTCACCAGATGTGCCAAGAAGATCTTGCGCAATTGCGCGAAATGACGGATGAAGTGATTCGGCAAGTGGAGTTGACCGAGCGGGTTTCACAGAAACTTTACCGCTATAAAGATTCGCATAAAGGGGTCATCGAAACCATCCGCTACAGCGAATCGCTTTTTACAGAAGACTACGATTATGGCCGCGCCTTAAGTTTGGTGCGAGAGAAGCTAGAAAACATCGATCCAGGCGCTTATCAAGAAATTGAAGAAGCCTACGACCGTGAAAAAGGAAAAGAATAACTGAATAATAGCTGGGATAAGAAAAACCTTCTATCCTGGCTATTTTTACGCCAATTTCTAATGCGTAGAAGACGAATGTATGATACAATATCTGACCGAATAGACGGAAGAGGGAATGGTTAATCAATGATTTACTTTGACAACAGCGCAACAACACAAATTGACCCTTCAGTTCTTGCCACTTACCAAAAAGTAAGCCAAGAATATTATGGGAACCCATCGAGTTTACACGCCATGGGTGAAATCACTTCAAAACTGCTGCAGCAGTCGCGTGCACAAATTGCCCGAGAGCTGAACGTGCAGCCGGCGGAGATTTATTTTACCAGCGGAGGCACAGAAGGGGACAACTGGGCGATCAAAGGGACAGCGATTGAAAAAGCTCGCTTCGGCAAGCACCTGATTACTTCCAGTGTGGAACACCCGGCCGTCCGCGAAACAATGAAACAGCTGGAACAGTTGGGCTGGGAAGTGACGTACCTTCCTGTGAATAAAGCAGGTGTGGTTTCCGCAGAAGATGTGAGAGATGCGATACGGGAAGACACCGTATTAGTCTCGGTTATGGCCGTAAACAATGAAGTGGGAGCGGTGCAGCCTATTCAAGAAATCGGTGAAGTGCTCAAAGACTACCCAAGCATTCATTTTCATGTGGATGCTGTGCAGTCTTTAGGCTTGACCGAATTAAAGTTGGGCAAAAACAGCCGGGTAGATATAGCCGTTTACTCTGGACATAAATTTAAAGCCCCGAGAGGCATTGGCTTTATTTACTTGAAAGAAGGCCGTCAATTAGCGCCTCTACTCACAGGCGGCGGCCAAGAGAAAACCTTGCGCAGCGGCACAGAAAATCTGCCGGCGATTGCGGCAATGGCACGGGCCGTTCGTTTAGCTTTTGAAGATAAAGCACGCAAAGTCGCCCACTTGAAAACACTCCAGCAGAAACTGCGCAGCTATTTAGAAACGAAAGACAAAGTCCGCATCTTTACACCGGAAAATCACGCGCCTCATATTTTATGTTTTGGCATCGAAGGCATCCGCGGTGAAGTCACGGTGCATGCGCTAGAAGAACACGGCATCTACATCTCGACGACAAGTGCTTGTTCAAGCCGGGCGACAAATGTCGAATCCAGCACATTAATTGCCATGGGCGTGCCAAAAGACCAGGCTGAAACCGCCAATCGTGTGAGCTTTTCAGCCGAAACGACCGAAGAAGAAGTTGACCAATTTATTCAAGCGTATGAGGAAGTTTTAGGAAAATTTGAAGTCATCAACGCATAAACCAAATGAGGAGAGTAAGATTTAATGATGAAACCAACACAACTTATGATTCGCTACGGCGAGCTGTCCACCAAAGGAAAAAACATCCATTTCTTTATCGATAAATTAGGAAACAATGTCACAAAAGCACTTAGCCGTTCTTTCCCCCAAGCGGAGGTGACTTGGAATCGCGACCGCATGTATGTTGAATTAAACGGCGAAGATTCAGATGCGGTTATTGAACGTCTGAAAGATATTTTCGGGATCCAAACCATCTCGCCTGTTCTGCAAGTAGAGAAAACATTGGAAGCAGCCAAAAAAGGCGCCATTGACATTGTACGGCCATTTGTGGAAGAGGGTGTGACGTTCAAAATCAATACCAGACGCGCAGACCGCGATTTTGAATATGACACGATGGATTTAAACCGCGAGTTAGGGGGGGCTGTGGCCAGTGAATTCCCAGAACTTGTTGTTCAAATGAAAAAGCCTGACCTTACTGTCCGCACGGAAATTCGTGACGACGGTATTTTCTTGTCGGTCAACACGATTCAAGCATCAGGCGGTTTGCCTGTAGGAACAGCTGGCAAGGGCATGCTGATGCTGTCCGGAGGAATTGACTCACCGGTTGCTGGTTATTTATCCATGAAACGCGGGATTGATATTGAAGCAGTCCACTTTGCAAGTCCGCCTTACACAAGTCCGCAAGCTTTACAAAAAGCGAAAGATTTGGCAGCAAAACTGGCCCGCTTCAGCGGTGAAGTGACCTTTATTGAAGTGCCCTTTACTGAAATCCAAGAGCAAATCAAAAAAGATATTCCTGAAGGCTATATTATGACGGTTACCCGCCGCTTCATGATGGCTTTAACGGATAAAATCCGTGAACAGCGCGGAGGCTTAGCGATTATGAACGGAGAATCGCTAGGACAAGTGGCGTCGCAAACCCTTGAAAGCATGTATGCCATCAATGCGGTGACAACGACACCGATCCTGCGCCCGCTTGTTGCCATGGACAAAACGGAAATTGTCGATATCGCCAAAGACATTGATACCTTTGAATTATCTGTTTTACCTTATGAAGATTGCTGTACAATTTTCACGCCGCCGCGTCCCAAAACAAAGCCAAACCTCGAAAAAGTGCTTGAATATGAAGAAGCACTTGATGTGGAAGGTCTCATGGAACGCGCACTGGCTGATTTGAAAATCGAAACCATTGGCCCGGAAACGGCTGCTGTTGAACAGGAAGACAGTGAATTTGCTGGATTGCTGTAAAGGCGACTTCGTAAATCGCTCGTTTTAGGACAAGTTTATTGTGTTGACGGCTGTTTTATGCTGGTTTATTTACAGATCAAAGTCCAGAGGCTTTAAGTGGCGGGTAGTTCGCCACCGTACGGTCTCTTTAAATGTTCCAGCCGATTGGAGAGCGCATTTAGAAGAATGGATGAAAGCAACAATGTGCAAAGGGAACTGGCTCCAAAAGAAGGAAAAGCCTAATGGAGTTTGCTATTTTAAGAATAAATGGTAAAATAGAGCAGTAGAAAATACGAATAAACCACGCAATGAACAAGAAGAGTAGGCGATTTATTTATCTCAGAGAGAGGACGTTGGTGCGAGATCCTCATAAATGATGGCCGAAGGTAGCTTGGGAGCGAACGTCAACGTTTGGCTGGCAACCATTAAATATGCCATAAAGAGATACATGGGAAAAGATTTCCTCTGTATAATTTAGGTGGTACCGCGATTAACAAGCATTCGTCCTTTAACAGGATGGATGCTTTTTTTAATGATTTTAGCAAATTAGGAGTGATGAAATGTCAGAAGAAATAGAAATGTCAACCAAATATCAGCCGACCGATGTCGAAGCTGGCAAATATGAAGAATGGCTGGAGAAAGATTTATTTAAACCAAGTGAAGATGAAAAGGCAGAACCGTATTCGATTGTGATTCCGCCGCCAAACGTTACTGGTAAACTGCATCTAGGACACGCTTGGGATACCGCGCTTCAGGATATTATTATCCGCCAAAAGCGGATGCAAGGGTATGACACGCTATGGCTGCCAGGAATGGACCACGCGGGCATTGCGACCCAAGCGAAAGTAGAAGAACGGCTAAATGAACAGGGAACCAACCGTCATGAATTAGGACGCGAAAAGTTTCTTGATGCGGCTTGGGACTGGAAAGAAGAATATGCCACCAATATCCGCGAACAATGGGCTAAACTAGGTCTTTCAGTGGATTACAGCCGTGAGCGTTTCACGCTTGATGAAGGCTTAAACAAAGCGGTGACGAAAGTCTTTGTCGATTTGTACAACAAAGAAAAAATTTACCGCGGCGAATATATCATCAACTGGGATCCAAAAGCGCAAACGGCCTTATCGGATATTGAAGTCGAGCATAAAGATATCAACGGTGCTTTCTACCATATGAAATACCCGCTGGCGGACGGCTCGGGTCATTTAGAAATTGCCACTACACGTCCAGAAACAATGCTTGGGGATACAGCGGTAGCGGTGCATCCAGAGGACGAGCGTTACCAAGACTATATTGGTCAGACAATCCTGTTGCCTTTAATGGACCGTGAGATTCCGATTGTTGCGGACAGCTATGTTGACCGTGAATTTGGAACAGGGGTTGTAAAAATTACACCTGCCCATGATCCCAATGACTTTGAGATTGGAAACCGCCATGATTTAGAGCGATTAAACGTGATGCATCCGGATGGCACCATGAATGAGCAGGCGGGTAAATATGCGGGTATGGACCGTTTTGAAGCTCGCAAGCAAGTGGTGGCGGATCTGGAAGAACAAGGTCTGCTGATTAAAGTAGAAGAAATGGTTCACAGCGTCGGTCACTCAGAGCGTACAGGTGTCGTCGTTGAACCGCGTCTATCCACACAGTGGTTTGTGAAAATGGATGAACTGGCGCAAGCGGCTCTAGACAATCAGCACACAGACAATAAAGTTCATTTCTACCCAGAGCGTTTTGAAAAGACCTTTACAAATTGGATGGAAGGTGTCCACGACTGGGTCATTTCTCGTCAGCTCTGGTGGGGCCACCGAATTCCGGCTTGGTACCATAATGAAACGGGTGAAGTGTACGTCGGAGAAACAGCGCCGGCAGATGCAGAAAACTGGACGCAAGATGAAGATGTGTTAGACACATGGTTTAGTTCAGCGCTATGGCCATTTACGACTATGGGCTGGCCGGATACCGACAACCGCGATTTCCAAAGATACTACCCGACCAATACGTTAGTGACCGGGTATGACATTATTTTCTTCTGGGTTTCACGCATGATTTTCCAGGGACTGGAATTTACAGAAGAGCGGCCATTTGAAAATGTGCTCTTGCACGGTTTAATTCGTGACGAAGAAGGACGTAAAATGAGTAAGTCGCTTGGGAACGGAATTGACCCGATGGATGTGATCGACGAATACGGTGCGGATGCACTGCGCTGGTTCTTATCCAATGGTTCAGCGCCGGGGCAAGATGTTCGTTTCTCTTATGAGAAAATGGATTCCGCTTGGAACTTTATCAATAAAATTTGGAACGCGAGCCGTTACGTCATTATGAACTTAGGCGAATTTGCCTTTGAAGACATCGATTTAACCGGTGAAAAAACACTGGCGGACCGCTGGATTCTAGCGCGTCTCAATGAAACAGTTGCGCATGTGACGGAACAATTTGAGAAGTTTGAATTTGGTGAAGCCGGCCGTGCGCTTTACAACTTTATTTGGAATGACTATTGTGACTGGTACATTGAAATGTCCAAAGAAATTCTAAACGAAGGCACGGAAGAACAAAAAGTGACTACGCGCAGTATCTTGACTTATGTACTGGATCAAACGTTGCGTTTGCTGCACCCAATCATGCCATTTGTGACGGAAGAAATCTGGCAGCACTTGCCGCATGAAGGTGAGTCGATTGTCACAGCGGCTTATCCAGTGGTTCATGAAGCATTCGAGGATGATGCGGCACGCACGAATATGAACCGTATTATCGAGCTGATCAAAGCCGTTCGTAATATCCGTTCGGAAGTGAATCGTCCGCTTTCAAAACCGGTCGATCTCATGATCAAAGCCAATTCAGAAGAAATCAAAGAAGTCTTGCAGGCGAACCGTTCATTTATCGAGCGTTTCTGTAATCCAAATGAGCTGATCATTGATACAGCAGTCGATGTGCCAAATGAAGTCATGACCGCTGTCATCCAAGGAGCGGAGTTGTTCCTGCCACTGCAAGGGTTAGTGGACATCACAGAAGAAATTGCCCGTCTTGAAAAAGAACTTGACAAATGGGCGTCTGAGATTAAACGGGCCCAAGGCAAATTAAGCAATGAACGCTTTGTTGAAAATGCCCCGGAAGATGTGGTGCAAGCGGAACGTGACAAAGCAGAAGAATACAAGAACCGTTACGCAGCCGTGGAAGAGCAAATTGAGAAATTAAATAATTTAGAAGCATAAATGCTGTAAGAAGG
Organism: uncultured Carnobacteriaceae bacterium; assembly: GCA_964555455.1. Lineage (GTDB taxonomy): Bacteria > Bacillota > Bacilli > Lactobacillales > Carnobacteriaceae_A > Atopostipes. The sequence goes on along the minus strand of CAZKSU010000029.1, from coordinate 1,655 downwards.
AAGTGGTCGCTTGGCCACTTCTTTTTTATTTTGGTAAAATGAAGCTGTCGGTTGTGAAAATGGGAAAATGAACAAGAGCGCTTGTTTTTTTGACCCAATAAATAGAAGACGTGTCAACAAACAAAGACTGCCGGCTGTGAAAGCGAAAAACACAACCGGCAGCTCGAACAACTATAATTAAAGGAGTGGTGTCATGTCGCAAATCAAAGCTGTTATTTTTGATATGGACGGTTTAATGTTTGATACAGAAACGGTCTACTACAAAGCCAATCAACTGACCGCAGATACACTGGGTTTGGAATTTTCCTTCGATATCTACCGGGAATTTATAGGCGCAGGGGATGATATTTATCACGGAGCCATTCGAGAACTGTATAAAGATCCGCAAATGGCGGATAATTTTCTAAAGCAGAGCAGCGAGAAAGTCGACGAACTTCTTCTGGAAGGCTCTGTAGAGAAAAAAGAAGGTTTGATTGCCCTCTTAGATTACTTAAAAGAGGAACAGATTGAGTGCATTGTTGCTTCCAGTTCGCGTCGCTGGCTGGTCGATCAGCTGCTGGAGCAGTTAAACGTTCGCCCGTATTTCAAAGATGTGGTCGGCGGCGATGAAGTCCCAACAGCTAAGCCGGACCCGGCTATATTTAACAAAGCTTTTTCTAAGACCACGTTGGCTGATAAAGAAGAAGCGCTTATTTTGGAAGATTCAAAAAATGGTGTATTGGCCGCCCACGCGGCAGATATCCCGGTGGTGCTCGTGCCTGATTTGGTGGAACCAGACGACGAAATGCAAGAAAAAACCGCGGCGGTGTTAGAGAATCTCCATCAAGCCATTGAATGGATTGAGGCTAAAAATAAATAAGATGAAATAAACAAAAATGGTTTCGTGAAATTCCGCTTTTTATGCAAATGTTATATATAGAGACTTAAACTAATTTTGGATAAGGAAGTGGAATCTGATGGCCGAAAAAATGCAAACAAATATTCAAATCATACCTGCAGGAGGACGTCCGCGGGAGCGGATGGAAGAATACGGACCGAGAGCCCTGGCGGATCATGAGCTGCTGGCGATCCTGCTAAGAACAGGCACGAAAGACAAGAATGTGGTGCAATTGTCCCAGGATGTTTTAAACGCCCTCGACAATTTATACTCTTTTAAGCATGTCACGATGAACGAGTTGATGAAGATTCCAGGCATCGGACGCGTCAAAGCCATTGAAGTCTTGGCAGCCGTCGAGCTGGGGAGACGGATTTCACAGTCCACACAGGTGAAAGAGGGGACCGTGATGTCGAGCACTTGGGTCGGAAATTACTTAGTCAGAGAAATGTCCAGTTTAACGCAAGAGCATGTGGTGGCTCTTTATCTAAATACAAAAAATGAGATCATCAAAAAAGAAACCATTTTTATCGGTTCATTAAATACATCAGTTGCGCATCCGCGAGAAATTTTCAAAGGCGCTGTCCGCTATTCCGCTGCGCGCATCATCTTAGCGCACAATCACCCCTCAGGAAATACAGAACCGTCTGAAGCCGACTTTTCCTTTACTCGGCGTGTAGTGGATGCGGGAGAAATGATCGGAATTGAAGTGGTCGACCATATTATTGTAGGCGAACAAGATTATCTTAGTTTGCGTGAACACGGATACATGTAAAGGAAT
>CAZKSU010000028.1:0-15294 GCA_964555455.1 uncultured Carnobacteriaceae bacterium | reverse complement strand
AGAATGGCATTATTTCGCAAGAAAAAATCGTACATTCAAATAAACCCCGTACAAACGGATGAGCTGAAAGCGCGCCGTGCGCAGATTCCAGATGGATTGGCAGAAAGTTGTCCGGGTTGTAAGGAAATTATTTTTAAAAGTTCGATTGGGGAAGATTATCTCTGTCCGAAATGCGAGCATCATCTTCAGTTTCCGGCGATGGACCGTATTGAATGGCTAGTGGATGCCGGTACTTTTACGGAATGGGACAAAGAGTTAACGGCTAAAGATCCTTTTGACTTTCCTGGCTACGGCGAGAAGCTGGAACGCAGCCAGAAGACAACGGGCTTACAAGAAGCCATTGTGACTGGTCAAGCGAGCTTGGAGGGCTTTCCGTTCGCACTAGGCGTGATGGACAACCGGTTTATCATGGCCAGTATGGGAACAGTGGTCGGCGAAAAACTGACCCGCTTGTTTGAACGAGCTACGGAATTAAAGCTGCCGGTTATTTTATATATTGCGTCAGGCGGAGCACGGATGCAGGAAGGGATTCTCTCCTTAATGCAGATGGCAAAAGTTAGCCAGGCCGTTTCACGTCATGATCAGGCAGGGCTCTTTTATTCTACCGTTCTAACTCATCCGACAACCGGCGGCGTGTCGGCCAGTTTTGCGATGCAAGGAGATGTAACTTTAGCGGAACCGAAAGCAACAGTTGGCTTTGCCGGGAAGCGTGTAATTGAACAGACCATTGGTTCGAAATTGCCTGCTGACTTCCAGGATGCAGAAACGGTCTTGGAGTATGGCTTTATTGACCAGATCGTCCATCGATCAGAACAAAAAGATGTGCTGAATTTGCTGCTGGCTATTCACACCTCATCAGAAAGTGCGGGTGATTAAATGAAAGCTTATGACATTGTACAGAAAGCACGAGATGTCTACCGTCTATCAACAATTGAAATCATCAATGCTCTTTGTTCAAGTTTTATTGAACTGCATGGGGATCGCCGCATGGAGGACGATAAAGCGATGATCGGCGGGATTGGATTGATTGACAATAAGTATCCGATTACCGTTATAGGGATTCAAAAGGGCTACAATACGGAAGAAAATATCCGCCGGAACTTCGGATCGAGCGGGCCTGGCGGCTACCGTAAAGCGGAGCGGCTGATGAAACAAGCAGAGAAATTTAATCGTCCCGTCTTAACTTTGATTAACACACCAGGTGCTTACGCTGCAGCAGAATCGGAAGAAAAAGGCGTTAGCGAGGCCATTGCCAATATGCTGATTACGATGAGTGAATTGACAGTTCCTACTTTAGCCATTATTTTAGGCGAAGGCGGGAGCGGAGGTGCGATTGCTTTGGCTTTGGCGGATAAAGTATGGATGATGGAGAACAGTATTTACTCGATTCTATCCCCGGAAGGCTTTGCTTCGATTTTATGGAAAGATGCCGGTTTAGCTCCGGATGCGGCTGAAATTATGCGATTGACAGCAGACGATTTGAAAGAACTCGAAGTGGTGGACCGCATCATTCCTGAAGGTGAAAAAAGCAATGAAGAACAAGCTGCGGTTTTAATCCCTGAAATTAAAGCGGCTTTCGCTGAACTGTTGGAGCAGTCGCCGGAAGAACGTATGGCTAAACGCTATGAACGCTTTAGAAAGTTTTAGGTAAGAGGATTTTATATGATAGAAGGAATCGGTATTGATCTAGTTGACTTAGAGCATATGGCCTCAGTAGTCGGAAAATCGCCGCGCATCGTTTCGCGTATTTTGACGCCTGAAGAGCTGGTGCTCTACGAAGAACGTTCTCAGAAAGGCAAGCTCGAATTTTTGGCTGGCCGCTTTGCCGCTAAAGAAGCGCTGAGTAAAGCGATGGGTACAGGCATCGGGAAAGTGGTCTCTTTTCAGAATGTAAGTGTGCTGAATGACGAACGCGGCTGTCCTTATGTCGCCGAGAGCCCGTTTGAGGGAAAAGCTTTTATTTCGATCAGCCATTCGCAGACAATGGCGGCTGCGCAAGTGGTTCTAGAGAAAGACCAATAGGCACTTAATGAAGGCTATAAGATCTTTATAGCCTTATTTAGCTTGCTCAATTTGCTAGATCTATATTTTACAGCGTGGTTGGAGCGTTTAACCACGCTGTAATGTATTTATACGGTAGTTAAACGGTCTACCCCCTCTGTAAATTTTTTATGTTAACGTTAGAAGGCTCTTACGTTAACGTAAATGATTTAGTGCGCTGTCTTGCCTGGAGAAACAAAAAGTTTCTCGGAAGACCGCTAAGGAGCAACAATTCCCCTTTAAAAAAACAGCTGTCCCGTTAAGTGAAAAGGGGAAAAGAAAGATTTTTTGAAAAGATCTTTTACATAAAGTAAAATGAAAGCGTTATCAAGAACAATTGCTTTAATATCTTAAACATTTGAGGAGGAAAGAAAAACGGATTGGATGAGCCGTTCGGCATGTCGCTATTCTCAGGACAAATTTTACTCACACATAGTGAGAAAGGAAGAGAACAATGGAACAAATTTTACCTTACTTATTAGCCTTTTTTGGAGGTGTTTTCGGTTCAGCTATTGGAGGGGCGGCGGCTTTTGTGCTTTTTGGTTTAATGGCTATTATTGGGATTGCTGCGATTGTGACCACAGGATCCGATGCCTTTCTTCATTCAGTTGCGTTGAATCCTCTTTTTGGGCCCTATGCTACGTTTGTGGGGGCTGTTGCTGCTGCAGCTTATGCAGGCAAACTCTCACGCAAGGGAACACTGCTTAAAGCAGACGGGAGCCAGGCCGAACCGTTCGAGGGCGGGAACATCTTTGCACCTCTTTTAACGGTAGGAAACCTTAGTGTGTTAGTAACCGGAGGAGTTTTTGGTGTAGTAGGTCTCGTGCTTTTAAATCTTTTGGATAATGTTTTAAGCTTACCGGCGGATAATATTGGAGTGACTGTGCTTTTAGGCAATATTATTGTCCGTTTCATTTTTGGAGAAGCTGAATTGAAAAGTGACTTGCCGACAGAAGCAAACAATAGAGAGTTGATTACGCAGAACCTTTGGGTAAACATTCTGTGGGCCTTCTCCTTGTCAGTGCTCGTCGCTACAGTGATTGAAGTGATACAAATTCCTCTATTCGGTTTCGTTTTAGGAGCTTTTTCTCTCATCTTTATTATGGCGGGAATCGACTTCCCAATGATTCACCATATCGCTTTTATAGCAGGTTTGGCTATGGAGGTAACCGGCAACATTTGGCTGGCCGGACTATTTGGTGTCGGGGCGATGCTGCTGGGAGACACATTCGGTGTTTTATTTAATGTGAATGTGAAATCCCATATTGACCCGCCCGCTGGAGCGATTGCTATTTTGAGTTTCATTCTCTTGGCCTTATTATAAAGACTTAATAACTCCTTCTGATAAAATATATAAGACACACACCTCTAAAGCAGCACACTGTTTTAGAGGTTTTTTTATAGTGAAATCCTGCATGCTCGGAGAGAAGGAGGTTAACGAGTCCTTGCAAATCCTTCGAGTATCCTCTAAAATGAAGAAAGATAGATAAATTAACCATTCAAAGACAGCTAAAGTATGGAAGTTTGGTTTGATTCCAACACGGTCCCGCCACTGTAATCATGCATCCGCATGCAGTCAGATCTTTACTTTAGTTTGCTAATAACGCACGTGGGCTATTTCGAGGTAAAATAGCCGCATGATGAGTCTATGTGTGGCGCATAGACTCTTTTTTTATCCTAAATGTGCTCCTTTAGCAACATCTGAACGGATCATCTATCGAATATAGAGAACAGAAATCTGTTCAAATTTATAGGGGAGAGAGATCATGGAAAAAAGAAAAACGAGTCAGTTGTTGTTATTATTATCGACAGGTGTTCTACTAACAGCGTGTGCGACGGATACTGAAGAAGCACCCACCGATACAGAACCTGCAACAACAGAAGAGGTCGGGGAAGTCGCGGAAGAAGAGGCAGTAGCTGAAGAGACCACTGAGGAAAAGGCAGCCGAAACAGAAGAAGCTGCTGCAGACGTCAATGTCTTCTTCGATATTGTCATTGATGGCGAAGCGATGGCTGATTTGAGTCAAGACCTCACAGTTCCTGAAGGGACCTATTTACTAGACGCGATGAAAAAGACTTATGCATTAGAAGAAGAGGGTGGCTTCATTTCTGCTATTGAAGGGTATGAACAAGATGCAGATGCTGGCCGCTACTGGCTGTACTCTATAAATGGTGAAATGCCATCAGTAGGAGCTGCGGACTATGAACTCGAAGCGGAAGACGAAATCGAGTGGAGACTTGAGGACAGTGAGTAAGCAACCGCAGAACCAGTACTTTACAGTACACCGCATTGCTTTGCTTGCGATTATGACGGCCCTTGTAACGGTTGGGCGTTTAGTGTTTGCTTTGCCGATTTTACCGAATATTCAGCCGATGACCGCGTTACTCATTTTAATTACGTTAAACATGGGCGTGCTTGATGGTTTATTGGTGGCTGTCCTGTCTATGCTGCTGACGAATCTGATCATGGGCATGGGCCCGTGGACGCTCTTTCAGATGGTCTCTTTTGCCGTTGTCATTTTACTGACAGGTGTGTGGAAATACTTTTACCATTTCGGAGGCTTCGGCAACCGGCTTGCTTTCTCAATTTGGGCCTTAGTGGCAGGTTTTATTTATGGGCTGATTATTTCAATCTTTTCCTACTATCTCTATGGGATGAATAATTTTTTAGTTTACTATGTGAATGGCCTGCCTTTTGATGCGCTGCATGCAGCTGGAAATTTCGGATTCTTTTTCCTGCTGGAGCCTGTTTTGGTTCCAATTATCCGTAAAAAATTTGACGAAGTCCTTGCATAAAGCATTCTGCCCTAAGTTGGAGGGAAAATTCTCTGGCTTAGGGTTCTTTTATGAGGACTTTCTAATTTTTCTTATTTTCCCCTTCTTGTTTCCTCATAAAAAGGGTACAATAGGAGATGCTGAAAACATTAATTATATAGGAGTGTTCGAATTGACGGCAAAAGATTATATTGATCGCGTACTAGAGACAGTGAAGGCTAAACATTCAGATAAATACGAATTTGTAAAAACGCTGGAAGAATTCTTCCCGACTTTAGAACCGTATTTAGAAGAGCATCCCGAGATTGAAAAGCATGGCATCTTAGAATTGATCGCAGAACCTGAGCGTGTGTTGCAATTTCGCGTCCCTTGGCAAGATGACAATGGGCAGGTTCATGTCAATCTAGCGTGGCGTGTCCAATACAGTTCGGCTTTAGGCCCCTATAAAGGCGGCATCCGCTTCGATCCGAGTGTCAATGAAAGCATTACTCGTTTCTTAGGCTTTGAGCAAACGTTTAAGAATGCTTTGACGAAACTGCCTTTAGGCGGCGGGAAGGGCGGCGCTGATTTCAATCCGCGCGGAAAATCGGACAATGAAATTATGCGATTTGTTCAAAGTTTTATGTTGGAAATGCATAAGTACTTAGGGCCGAATTTAGACGTTCCTGCTGGGGATATTGGCGTCGGCCACCGCGAAATAGGGTATATGTATGGACAGTATAAACGCCTGAATCAATCAGAACCTGGCGTGCTTACAGGGAAACCTGTCCACCTGGGCGGAAGCTTAGGCCGTACAGAAGCGACTGGCTACGGAGCCGTCTATTTTATTGAAGAGGCTTTAAAAGACCGCGGCGATTCCTTAGCCGGAAAAAAGGTGGTTGTTTCAGGCTTAGGAAAAGTTGGAAAACATGCAATTGAAAAGGCAACAGAACTTGGCGCGAAAGTAGTAGCAGTAGGCGACTTAGAAGGTTACCTTGTGGATGAAGAAGGGCTAGATGCCCAGTTCCTTAAAGCCATCGAAGCACCGGAACGTTCAGAAGCTGAAAGATATATCGAAAAATATCCTAAGGCATACTTTGTGCCAAAGCAATCCGTCTGGACAGCAACGGTTAAATACGATATTGCTTTACCATGTGCTACCCAGGGAGAGATCGACGGCGAAATGGCTATAAACATGGTAGATACTTGTGGCATCTCTGCAGTGTTTGAAGGCGCGAATAAGCCAACGAAAGATGCAGGCATTCAAGTGTTCTTAAACAACAACCTATTGTTTGCACCAGCGAAAGCAGTGAACGCCGGCGGAGTCGCAGCTTCAGGTTTCGAAATGGCTCAGAATGCGCAGCATCAGCGCTGGTCATTTGAAGAAGTGGATGCCAAAGTGCAAGAAACTATGAGCGATATTTATACATTATGCAGCGACACAGCGGAAAAATATTTGAATGATCGAAATGACTTAAAAGCTGGCGCAAATATTGCTGGTTTTGCTCGCGTGGCGGAAGCCATGATGAGCCAAGGTCTCGTTTAATCGATAAAAAGTATTGGAGAAAAAATCCTGGAGCGGGAATGGTTCTGGGGTTTTTCTCTGATTGATAAGAAAAAGAATATATTTGTAATAAAGCAATTGAAGCCCTTATTTCATCAGCTGTAAGGCCATTTTTATACAGAAAAGGTGCGATTCGATTGCTAGACACCTCCTTTCCTTTGAGGTATACTATTCACTGTAAATCACAACATATAGTGTGTACCTTACATATAAATGTCTATATGTTGTGAAATAAGTACTGAAACAAGGGGCTGTTACCATGGAAGCAACGAAGATTCAACCACTAAATGTGGATATTGAGAAATTAAATAAAGACATCGAAAAATTCCCGCATGTATACCCAATTACAGAAGATATGCATATTACGCATAACGGAGTTTCTCGAATGGTGATGATTGACCGTTACTCTTATAAAGATACAAAGAAAGAGACATTATCCAAAGGAGACTTAGTGGTCTTGACGGTAAAACCGGATCCAAAATACCCAGCGAGAGGTATTGGATATGTTCAGGAACTCGATTGGCAGAACAATGAAGCCGTTATTTTACTGGAAGAAGAATATCGCACTTCCCTAGAAGATGAAAAAGAGATTGAAACAGGTTTGGTGACGCGTAATTTAGACGCGATTGAGAAACCGCTGGAAATCTTCTATGAGCAGATTGTTAAAAGAAATGCTCGCGGGCTGGCCGAAGCAGAAGCGAATCCCGAAAAAGTGGAAGAATCTTTTGAACGTTTCTATAAACAGCTCCGCTCGAAAAACTTTGTTCCTGCAGGACGTGTGCTTTATGGAGCCGGTTCTGGAACAGAAGTGACTTACTTTAACTGTTACGTGATGCCATTTGTCCCTGACTCACGTGAAGGGATTTCAGATCACCGAAAAGAAGTCATGGAGATTATGTCTCGCGGTGGCGGAGTCGGTACGAACGGTTCAACGCTTCGTCCGCGCAACACGTTAGCTCGCGGAGTCAACGGAAAATCAAGCGGTTCTGTTTCATGGTTAGACGACATTGCCCAGCTGACACATCTTGTGGAACAGGGCGGTTCACGACGTGGTGCGCAAATGATTATGTTAGCCGACTGGCACCCAGATATTTTAGAATTCATTATTTCTAAAATGCAAAACCCAAGAATTTTACGCTATCTGATTGAAAATGCAGCAGACGAACAGATTCGTTCGCTTGCAGAAGAAAACTTGAAATTCACGCCATTTACTGCCTCAGAACTTGAAATGTATGAGACAATTTCACAGCATAAGTTCTCCCCAGGTCATGGAGGTTTTTCTGCTGACGTGATCAAAGATGCGGAACAAAAGGTAAAAGATGGCGGAACGTACAGCGTTCAGCATCCAGACTTCTTAACAGGCGCAAACATTTCAGTCACTTTAACCGACGACTTTATGGATGCGGTTGAAAAAGATGAAGACTGGGCCTTGCGTTTCCCGGATACTGAAAACTATACCGAAAAAGAAATGGCTGAATACAACGAATTGTGGCCAGATATCGGCGACGTTCGTGAATGGGAAGAGATGGGCTACGGAGTACGCACATACCGTACAATTCCAGCGCGTGAATTGTGGAACTTAATTAACATTTGTGCGACTTATTCCGCTGAGCCAGGCATTTTCTTTATCGACAATGCGAATAAAGACACGAATGCGCAAGCTTACGGTCAAAAGGTTGTTGCGACAAACCCTTGTGGCGAGCAGCCATTAGCGCCATATTCTGTCTGTAACTTAGCCGCTGTAAACCTTGCTGAAATGGCAGATAAATCAACCAATACAGTAGACTATGACAAGCTGGCAGAGACAGTTCGCGTGGGTGTACGTATGCAAGACAACGTTATTGATGCTACACCTTACTTCTTGAAAGAAAACGAAAGCCAGGCCCTTGGCGAGCGCCGTATTGGATTAGGTGTGATGGGTCTTGCAGACTTAATGATCTACACAAAAAACCGCTACGGATCAAAAGAAGGAAACAAGATTATTGATAAAGTATTCGAGACAATCGCTGTTTCTGCTTATGAAGAGTCGATTGAATTAGCGAAAGAAAAAGGAAGTTTCCCTTTCTTAGTGGGTCAAACGGATGAAGAAACACAAGAACTGCGCGAGAAGTTCATCCATACTGGCTTTATGAGCCGTATGCCTGAACATGTGCGACAAGGCGTGCTAGAGCACGGCATCCGCAACTCGCACTTGCTGACAGTAGCTCCAACAGGAAGTACCGGAACAATGATGAACGTGTCAACTGGTCTAGAGCCATACTTTGCGTTCAAATACTTCCGCAGCGGCCGTTTAGGTAAATTTATCGAAGTGAATTCAGATATTGTTCAAGAATATTTAGATGCACATCCAGAAGCGGATGAGAACAACTTACCGGACTTCTTTGTATCTTCTATGGAGATTAAAGCGGAAGAACACGTTGATGTTCAAACAACGATTCAACGCTGGGTGGACTCATCGATTTCTAAAACAGTAAACGCACCTGAAGGCTACTCTGTTTCAGAAGTGGCAAAGATTTATGAGCGTCTCTACAAAGGCGGCGCAAAAGGCGGTACAGTCTATGTTGATGGTTCGCGTGACTCACAAGTTCTAACACTTGAAGCAGAAGACAATGACTTTGAAAACTTAGCTTTATTCGATGTGGAAGATGCACGAGTGGTTGACGACCAAGAAGAACTGCGTCAATTAGTGGATCAAGCAGAAAAAGAGCACATTTTACAAAAAGGACACACGGATGATGTTGTCTACGGTTCAGACGTTGGTGACACTTGCCCAATTTGCCGACAAGGAATTGTTGAAGAAATTGGCGGCTGTAACACTTGTACGAACTGTAGTGCACAATTACGCTGCGGTTTATAATTAAAAGAGAAAACACTCCAAATAACTCGAGTAGTTGTTTGGAGTGTTTTATTAGAAAAGGTGGATAATCAGATGCAACTTTATACGCGTGTTGGTGACAAAGGACAGACAAAAATTAATGGAAACTATACGGTTTCTAAAGATTCTGCGCGAGTGGAAGCTTATGGCACAGTCGATGAATTAAATAGTGTGGTTGGTTTAGCCGCGAGCTCTCCGAAAGCTTGGCCGGAACTAAAAGCAGAGCTACAGCAAATCCAGCAATTTTTATTTGACAGCGGAAATGACTTGGCGACTTCAAATACAGGCAAATACCCCTACCGAATGGATGCAGAGCCTACTAAATGGCTAGAGCGCCTGATTGATGGGTATGCCGATGAACCGAAGCCGCTGGAATCTTTCATTTTGCCAGGCGGCACTCGGCTCGCTTCTGAGCTGCATGTCTGCCGCACAGTGACACGACGGGCTGAACGCACAATCGTCGCTTTCCATCAAGCGTATGAGAAAAGCAAAGAAGAAGGGCAATTTGAAACGGGCCGAAAAGAAGCGGAACCGAATGCCTATGTGCAGATGTTTATCAATCGCCTGTCCGATTACTTTTTTGCGGTGGCGCGTGTCGCAAATCACCGGGCAGAAGTTGAAGACGTCTTATATGAAAGAAGCGGAAAAGTCTTCCATTTAGATGTGACCAAAGAGGATTATGGAGAATTAGAGGAATAGTTTTTCCGCCTTCGCGAAAGGGGCAGACAGGAAATGCTCCGTTTCGGTCAATCAACAGAGAAATAGTCAGACTACTTTGCGTGTCCTTTCATGTGAAAGGGGCACGCAAAGTTTTTCTTGCGCTTCATTCTAGGCAAATGGGGCATGAAAAAACAGAACAGAAAAAATAAGAAAGCTAGAGGACAATCATTATGTTACTATTCGAATTCCCTCAAAATATTATGGGGTATCTGGCCTTCATTTACTATACCAAAAGGAAAAAGTGGCCTTATTATAAATACAAAGACGCCTACATCACTCATGTTAAAGGACGCTGGGGAGCTATCTCTTTGAGTCGCTTTATTTTTGCGGATGATGTTTATTTCAAATCAGCCATGATTAAACACGAGTACGGCCATACCATTCAATCAAAAAAGCTCCTTGTTCTCTACTTGCCCGTCATTGGCCTTCCTTCGCTGATTTGGAATCGGCTATTTAAGGGGTATCGCATTCGGAACCAGAAAAGTTACTATTCTTTTTACACCGAATCTTGGGCAAATAAACTCGGCGGTTTTCAAGAAAATAAAAGACAGCAGTCTAAATGGAAATGAGTGTGTAGATTATGCAAGTGTGGGAAATTTTTTCAATTGTCGGAACGATTTCGTTTGCTCTTCAAGGCGGGTTAATCGCTATGGAAAATAAATATGACTTATTTGCCGTCTATTTATTTGGCCTCATCACCTCTTTTGGGGGAGGAGCCTTGAGGCATGTTATTTTAGGTGAAGCGAGTTATGATTTGTGGAATCAGGAGCGGTTATTTTGGGTGGCAATGGTCTGTATCACATTAATTCTACTGTTTCCTCAGTTTTTTCTGAAAAGTAAGAAAATATGGGCCAATGTGCTTGATGCGATTGGTATCATTGCTTTCGCCATTCAAGGGGCTTTACAAGCAGTCAATATGGAATTGCCGGCGAGCGCGGTAGTTGTAGCCGCGTTAATCACCGCAACAGGCGGAGGAATCTTCCGCGATTTGCTTACTCAAAGACGTCCTGTGCTGCTCGGTGAAGAAATTTATGGCTTATGGATTTTTTTAGTGGGATTGATCATTGGGTTTGGGTGGGCCCCTTCAAATGTACATCTTCTCCTCTTATTTGCTGTTTTTACCACTTTGCGTTTGCTGTCTTATTTCCATCATTGGATTATCCCTTACCGGCGATATGAAGGATGACTGGACTGAATCGAATGATTAAGAACGTTTATGCGCAGAAGCATAAGCGTTTTTTTAGATGAAAAATACCCTATCCCCGCGTAGAAAGATTGAAAAACATTAAAGGTTAAAAAGTTTAATAAAAAAAGTGAAATAACCCTAGAACATCAGATGATTTGGCGTTAGAATAGATGCGTTAATTTATCGAATAGAAATGGGGTTAATGGATGGGAGCAATAGAGTTTTTTTCAATTATAGGAACGATTTCTTTCGCCTTGCAAGGCGGAATTATTGCGATGGAAAAGAAGTATGATTTATTTGCTGTTTATCTATTTGGGATTACGACTGCTTTTGGAGGCGGAGCTTTACGGTATGTTCTGCTCGGTGAATCAGGGGATGAATTGTGGCTGCAGGAGTTGCCTTTTACGGTTGCTATTCTATCCGTGACACTGGCTTTATTGTTTCCTCAATTTTTTATGAAAAGAAGAGAGTTGTGGAGCGATACTCTTGACGCAGTAGGCATTATTTCATTTGCGATTCAAGGTTCGATGATTGCCGTGCAAATGGACCGGCCAGTGAGTGCAGCGATTGTTGGCGCCTTGCTCACCGCTACGGGCGGAGGGCTTTTTAGAGATATTGTTTCCGGACGCAAATCGATTTTGCTCGACGAAAATGTCTACGGCCTTTGGATCTTTTTGGTGGGTTTGATTATCGGAAACCGATGGGCCACCACGAATTACGAAATTATTCTCGTGTTTTTCGTTTTCACAAGCTTACGTATTTTATCGTATAAAAATGACTGGAAAGTGCCTTATCGCCGCATTTAATAAAAAAGAAACTGGCTAGCACCTACTCCTATGCTAGCCAGTTCTTTGGATAGAATGTTTAATTCTTTGATCCTGTTATGAGAAATTGACAGTTGTTACTGCATTTGCGATTTGCTGAACGGGCGGTAGTTTAGGTATAGAGAGCGGTTTAACGAAACTAAGTAGAACGAGACCAACGACAAGATATTTTGCGATTTTTTTGACAAGTTTCATCTTAATCCTCCTTTATAACAATATTATTGTGAATTTCACTTATTGCTATTTGTGATAAATCGTAAAACCGGTTATTGTTCTGGATTTTAAAAATAGCTTGAGCTAATTTAAAATTCTCCAGAGCCTCTTGCGAATTATTCAGCTGCTCGAAAATATAGCCTTTGGTGTAGTAAAAATCTCCAAGTAAGTACAGAGAATCATTTTCTAACAGTAAATCGATTGCGGAAAGAACAACTGAAAGAGCTTCTCTATACTGTTTGAATTCTTCTAAAGTCAAAACATAGTTAAACTGTAATTTCGTCTGCACTTTGTAATCGACTGAACTGTTGAGTTTTTTCATCCCTTTAACGAAATAAGTTAAGGCAGAGTCATAATCTTTTTCTTCATAGTAAATTAAACCAATGGCATTCAAAATTTCGATGCTTAGTTCATTTTCTAAGTCGTGAATGGGCAAATCAATTAAGATGTCTAAAGCTTTTCTCCAGTCCTCTTCTAATTGATAGACCAAGGCGGCTTCCATCCATTTGAAAAAAGAAAGATCATTAATATCTTTGCTGTTTTCAACTAATGTCTCGTTATAAGCAAGCAGCAATTCAATCGTTTTATACTCTCTCTTCGCTAAATATTCTCTAATTTCAGTAATGAGTTCATCAATTTTGTGCTGGTTCGATTTAAAGCTGACCACGATGCTTAACTCATCATCTTTCAATTGGAGACGTTGTTCGATTTTATCTAGAATTTCATTCTTGGGGATAATGTCATTATGTTCAATGCGGCTGATGAGAGCTTGTGTACAAATATTTTGTGCCAATTCAGACTGTGTCATCCCTAGCTCGCGACGTCGTTTTTTAATGAGATCGCCTAGTTCCATAATAACCCTCTTTTCTATGTAATTTTATTATAAACTATTAAATTTATAATGCAAATAAATTATAATCGTTAATATATTACTTAATATTTGACATTTTTCGGCTTTTAATGCATTATAGACTAAGATTGTAGCCTTAGAAGTTAGAGGGGATGTATATGGAAAAAAACCTGCGCCATTTTCTTGTAGAACTGATTCAGCATTACAGTAACCAAGAAAATATTCAGTATATTTGTTATGACGGTACAGCTCGACCAAATATTGTGGAACATGACCCTCATTTTATTATGAAATCTAAAACTACATTAGAATATATAGGACAGTGGTTTATAGAGTATGTGACAGAGAAAGAAAATATTCACTGCTATACGCTGTTTAAAGCGCTCATTAAAGAAGCGGCCGGTTTATGGGTGAATCCTACGGTAGATGAATTAAGAACGTTCAATGAACAAAACAATCGGGAGAGAGAGGCTTTTTTAGAAAATTATATCTCTCATGAGCAAGAATGGATGGAAGATGCGAAGAAACGACTTGAAGAAGCCATAAATGAAAATGGGTATTCGCTTATTCAAGGAAAAGAACTGATTGAGCGCCTGGTTAAAGCTTACGACTCATCGAAAAGAAAAGATAAAAGCTTTATAGACTGGGTAAAACCCATTGAAATTGCTTCAATCGATAATGAAGCCGACTATATATTAGACCGTGAAGTTTTTCAGGAGCCCTTAAAGGTAACGGAACATATGCTTCTAGAATATGAAAACCATGGCTTTAGAGTTTTGCCTTCTGTGCTTCCTTATTATTTTGAGAATGTCGTAGTGACGCAGCGGGGGTTGGAAACGAAAAAATTCTCTAAAGATCAGCAATTGGATGTTTATTTTTACCAAGAAATTATAGATTATCTCCAAGAGAATGAACATGAAACAAGTGAGACCACGTTTCAAAAATTATTCGAACAATCCGTGAATCCATTCTTGCCTTTTGTAGAAATTGTTATAGATGGTTTTACTGAGTGTTATATGAATATTCAAAGACTAGAGACAGAGAAGGATATACTGGCCTTTATTAATCGAGCCTATACTGCTGAAGGATCCGACCAAGAAGCGAAATCATTTAATCGAAAGCAAATTGTTTACCAATTAGCCTCTTGCAGTCTTCTTCAAGGCTCCTCTGTCAGTTATTTAGATGAAGATAGATCCGATAATAAGTGGGATGATAGAAATTATTCCTTCCGGTAATCCTATACCCTATATTCTCCCCCACCCTCATTTTATAATGAGGGTTTTTTTAATGGGCAAGATTTTATCAAGCTGTCAGCGGAGTGGAACGAAGTGGTTGACAAGGGGTAGCATCCATGTTATTATTATCTCGAATTAGAGATAAAATAAAAAGGCAAAGAAGAATAAAAGGAGTAGATAATATGTCAAGAACCGAACTGCTAGGCATTCATCACGTTACCGCGATGACAGATGACGTGGAACGAAACTATCACTTCATTACAGAAGTTTTAGGTATGCGGCTGGTAAAGAAAACAGTCAACCAAGATGATATTCATACGTACCATACTTTTTATGCGGATGACCGCGGAAATCCAGGGACAGATTTAACTTTCTTTGATTTTCCAAATTCTAACACATTTGTAGAGGGAACCAATGCCATCACTCGAACAGGTTTACGGGTTCCAGATGATGCAGCACTTGAGTACTACAAAGAACGCTTTGACCAATATGAAGTGAAACATGAAGATATTCAAGAATTATTCGGACGAAAAGTCCTTCCTTTCGAAGAAGCAGATGGACAGCGCTATCAATTGTTTTCAGATGAAAATGACGATGGTGTAGAGCCGGGAACACCTTGGAAAAACGGTCCAGTGCCTGAAAACAAAGCCATTTATGGCTTAGGTCCAGTTGAAATAACGGTCAGCTACTTTGACGACTTCCTTCAGCTTATGGAGCAAATTTTTGGCTTCCGTGTAAAACAAAAAGAAGAGGATGTCGCTTTATTAGAAGTCGGCCAAGGCGGAAATGGGGGACAGATGATTTTACGTAAAGATACGGAATCAAGTATCGAACGCCCAGGTGATGGAACCGTTCATCATGTCTCTTTCCGTGTGGAAGATGGAGAAGCGATCAGAAAATGGGAAGAGAAGTACAACAGCCTTAAAATGGGGCACTCAGGCATTGTTGACCGCTTTTATTTTGAAGCGTTATATACACGAGTAGGCCATATTTTAATTGAGCTGTCGACGGATGGTCCTGGTTTTATTGATGA
>CAZKSU010000027.1:0-15358 GCA_964555455.1 uncultured Carnobacteriaceae bacterium | reverse complement strand
TCTTTTGCGCGCATATTTTTGTAGTCACTGGGATAACTGCTCAGCAATCGTTTCATAAAGATGCTCCTTTGTTTAAATGTGAGAACCCTTCTAGTCCTCTCCATTATAGCGGACTTTAGAAAGAAGGGCAGTTTTTTGATGTTTTTATTTCTCTCAAAATTCTGCTACCATCAGAGGAAAGGCACTTTAGAAAGGATTTGAACACATGACAAAAAGAAAAAGAGTCGCACTGATTGGCGTCGGAGCCATTGGGGCAACTATTGCGGATGAGCTGCAAAATAGTTTAAGTGAATATTATGAACTCGCAGGGCTAATGAAACAGTCTAAACATCGTGCAGAAGCGCTGGAAAAAACGTATGCTGTTCCCGTAGTTTTCGAATTAGCAGAGTTACTGGCTCTAAAGCCGGATATTCTTGTGGAAGCGGCAGAAGTGGACAGCGTAAAAGCCTTTGGAAAACAGATCCTAGCTGCAAGCATTGATTTCATTCCGCTATCGGTGGGCGGCCTAGTGGATGAGGCTTTTTTCCAAGAACTGCAAAGAACCGCCAAAGCATCCAATGCAGTCTTGTATATTCCTTCAGGTGCGATTGGCGGATTTGATTTGATGCGTAAAATGGCTCTCGTTGATACTCCCGAAGTAGAGATTCAGACTTCCAAGCCCCCGCGCGGCTTAGAAGGCGCGCCGCATATGGAGGGAAAAACTCTTTCGCCGATTGAAAAAGAAGTTGTTTTCGAAGGCACAGCCAAAGAAGCGATTGAAGGTTTCCCTCAAAATATCAATGTAGCTATCGCCACTGCTTTGGCAACCGTTGGCGTAGACAAGACTCGCACAGTAATCACCAGTGATCCTCGTCTGGAGGCGAATACACATAAAATCCGTGTGGAGAATAAAGAAGGTTTGGCCGAGATTGCTTTTGCTTCACAGCCCAGCGGAAACCCGCGATCGAGCTCCATCACTGCTTGGAGCGTGATTTCTCTGCTTAAAAACATCGCAGAGCCTGTACGGTTCTTCTAGATCAGCAGACAAACAAAAATAGAGATGAGCAGAAGACTCATCTCTATTTTTTCTTCTCTAAAACACTTTTCCTGGATTTAATCGGTTATCCGGGTCAAAGACTGCTTTAATTTTGCGCATATAATCTAAATTGACTGGATCGGTCATTTTACCTAAGACGTCCCGTTTCACAGTACCGATTCCATGCTCAGCCGATGGTAAACCGCCGAATTCAAGGACTTTTTGATACAAATCTCTCAGCAGCGCCGCGCGTTTTTCTTCCCATTCTTCGTCGGATAAGCCGCTGCGTATAAGAATGGTATGGACATTCCCATCCCCGGCATGGCCAAAGTTCAGCACATCTAACCCATGCTCTTTTTGCAGCAATTTTGTGTACTCAATCAATTCTGCGAATTTATTGATCGGCACCACTTCATCCAGCATTTCATATTCGGTAAACTCCATGAGGCCGGTTAAAATATTGTCGCGAATGAGACTGGCTTTGCGCGCTTCGTCAGGGTCTGTAAATGGAATGGCTTCAAGCACAAGGTGTTTTACCGACTCCATTGCCGTTTCCATGCGAGTCGTCAGCTCTACTCCGTCATTTCCATCCAGCAAGACAAGCAGAAACGCTTCGCCTTGTTGAGCTTGCAGCGGATACCCTAAGTATTTTTCTGCATAAGCAGCGGCTTCTTTCTCAAACAGCTCAACTTCAGAAGGATCGGCACCGCTGTTTAAGATGGCCAGCGTCGCTTCCGTTGCATCAAAGACATCATTAAAGGCCAACAGCGCTAACCTTCTCTCCTTCGGCAATGGAAGCAGGCGCAATTTGATTTGAGTGGTAATACCGAGCGTTCCTTCCGACCCGATAAATAAGTCCAATAAATCGTAACCCGAGCTGGCTTTAATATTCAAACTGCCCAAAGTCATTTCTTCTCCATTGGCCAAAACGACCTTCATTTCACGGATGTAGTCTCTGGTGGTTCCGTATTTCACCGCACGCAGCCCGCCCGCATTGGTGGCGACGTTTCCGCCAATTGAAGAATGCTTAGAAGCAGGGTCTGGCGGGTACAAATAGCCTTTCCCTTCGACAAAGGCATGAATGTCTCCAACCAGCACGCCCGGCTCTACCGTCAGCGTAAAGGTTTCTTCATCTAATTCCACAATGCGGTTCATTTGCTTCAGGTCGATGATGAGCTCATTGCCGTGAATCGGGACTTGAGATCCCGCTACCCCAGTGCCGGCACCGCGGGCAATTAAAATAAGGTCCTCCTGATTGGCGTATTCGACTAAGGCAACGACTTCTTCGTGTGTTGTAGGCAAAGCCACGGCATGGACTGCCGGCACATCCTTCACGTATTGATCCGTTAAATAGTCATCAGGCACTTCTTCGCCGATAAACAATCGATTGGCATCTGAAATAATCTCTCGCAATTCTGGCATAATAGTCTCCTTCTTTTAAAATTTATTTTTTAAGTAGTTATTTAATTAATTGCTTTCCGCTTCTTTAGTTTATCATAGATCAGCCAATGCGTCTGTTAATGACTTGTGAAAATTCATCGAATAAACTTAGCGAATCCCAAGCAACAGTGGTAGAATAAGTTTGTATCTTGTAAAAAATGAGGAGTGTTTTTGTATGGCTCGGCAAGACGATATCCAAGAGATCAGCCAATTTTTTAAAGTGATGAGCGATAAAACACGTTTATCGATTCTTTATTTACTCAAAGAAAACGAACGCAATGTGACGGAAATTGTAGAAGCAATGAATATGGAACAATCCGCTGTTTCCCATCAATTGCGTATTTTAAAAGATGCACGGCTTGTTCGTTCAAGGCGTCAAGGGAAGTCAAGAATTTATCATCTAGACGATGAGCATATTTTTGACATCTTAAATCAAGTACTGGAGCACATTCGAGAACGCGGACATACCGAATAATGGGTGAGAGAGGATTATGTATGGATACTTCGTATTTAAGGAAATTTTATAAAAAATCATTCAAAGAGAAATTAGATGCTCTAAAAGAAGCAAAAGCCATTTCAGTAAAAGATTATGAACAGTTAAAGGCTGGCATCTTAAAGCTGCCAGCGGATGTGGCGAGTGAAATGATTGAGAACTATTTAATGAACTATGAACTGCCTTTTGGCGTGGCGATGAATTTTGTGATCGATGGCCAAGAACTGCTGATACCTATGGTCACCGAAGAGCCGTCAGTTATCGCAGCAGCAAGCAATGCCGGCAAGATGATCGGCCAATCGGGCGGCTTCCAGACGGCGATGAAAGAGCGCTTGCTAATTGCGCAAGTCGCATTGAAGAAAGTTCCCGACATCAAGCAAGCACAAGCAGCAGTGCAGGCGCATGAAGCTGAGATCATTGAATTGGCCCATGCCGCGCACCCGTCGATTTTAACATACGGCGGCGGTGCCAGACGGGTAGAAGCCCGGGTGCTGCCTGCGGATGAGGCTTACGGAACGCCAGAATTTTTTGTAGTGCATCTCTATGTCGATACCGGTGAAGCAATGGGCGCAAACATTGTAAATACGATGGCCGAAGCCCTTGCGCCTTACTTAGAAGAACTGACGGGTGGGGAGAGTTTGATGAATATCTTGTCAAACTACTCGACGGGCAGTTTAGTGACGGCTACTTGTAGGGTTGATCCGAAATACTTAGCGACACCAACCATGGACGGCGAAATGGTGCGCGACCGTATCATCGAAGGCACACAATTTGCCTTAGCCGACCCTTACCGAGCGGTGACCCACAACAAAGGGATTATGAACGGCATTGATTCAGTGCTAGTGGCCACTGGAAACGACTGGCGCGCAGTGGAAGCCGGCGTTCATGCCTATGCCTCTAAATCGGGCCAGTACCGTTCGCTTTCACGATGGACCAAAGATGCGGATGGAAATTTACAAGGTGAACTGACGCTTCCCTTGTCTGTAGGGTCTGTTGGCGGAACCCTGTCAATTCATCCTTCAGCGCAGTTTGCTTACCGTTTGCTGGGTAAACCCAATGCGCATGAGCTATCGAGTATTCTGGCTTGTGTAGGTCTGGCGCAAAATCTGTCCGCCGTGCGCGCTTTAGTCACAGACGGGATTCAAAAAGGACACATGAGTTTGCAGGCGCGTGCCTTAGCGATTCGTGTCGGTGCAGAAGGCGACCAAGTAGAAAAAGTGGCCAGCCAACTGCAAAAAGCCGAGCACCTGAATTCAGAGACAGCGAAGAAACTATTAAAAGAGTTAACGTAACGAATACAAAGGAAGTTGATTTGAACGATGTGGAAAGAATTTAAAGAGTTTATTATGCGCGGAAATGTGATCGAGTTAGCTATTGGTTTAGTCATGGGGTCGGCATTCACCGCAATCGTGAATGCGCTGGTTGAACACATTATTATGCCCTTTATCGCAGGCATTGCAGGAAGCACGAGTGTCGAGTCCCTGGCGTTTACTTTTAACGGGTCACCCATTAGATACGGTTTTTTCTTGCAAGCCATTATTGATTTCTTACTGATCGCCCTGGTTTTATTCTTAGTCATCAAAGGCATCAATACGGTCACTAGACGCTTGCGGCGTGAAGAAGAAGAGTTAGAAGAAGAACCTCCTGTACCAACAGCGGAGGACTATCTAAAAGAAATCCGTGATTTGTTAGCAGAAGAAAAAGCGGAAGATTCAGTAGAATAGATGGATATATAAAGAGCTGATTTTTGAAATCAGCTCTTTTTGAATGATAACCCCTTTAACTTTTTTAAGCTCAACACTCCTCCTCTTCAAAAGAAACTTTCTTAATCAATTTATCTATTGTAAACTGAATAAAACATTCATCCGGAGGGGTTTTATGGAAAATCAATACTTGTTTCTCATTTTTATTGGCGCTGTTGCCAGTATACTAATTGCCGCTCATTTTAATCATCAGCGCAAACTCAAAAGAAACATCCAAAAAGAATGGGGAGAAATTCCTAAAGCAACACGCGTGGAAAGTGAAAAAAGCCTCTATCGGTCTTATGAAACGCTCAAATCGCATCTTAATTTTGACAGTGAAGTCGATGACATGACTTGGTATGACTTGGATTTATATACGGTTTTCCAACGAATCAACCATACCCGCTCAAGCATTGGCTCAGAAGCTTTGTATCGCCGTTTGCGCCAGTTCGATTTGAATAATGATTCTTTTAAACGAGTAGACGCTTATATCAAGTTTTATGAGAACAACCCTGAGACTCGGGAAGAAATGGAATATACATTTGCCCGTTTAGGGAAGAAAAACAATCATTCAGTGGTTCGTTATTTAACAACTTCGGTTAAGAAAAGAATTTCTACGCTCGCCTTTTATATCTTATTAGGTGTACTGCCTTTGATTGGTTTATTTCTTATTTTACTAGATGTTGACGGGTTGGGCTTTGCTCTTCTCTTTGGATCGGCCACTTTTAATCTGATCTACTCAACGATAAAAAAGACAGCATTGAATATGGAGCTAATGAGTATGGGGTACTTGATTCAATCTTTGAATACGGCCCACCAACTCACAAAAATCAACCATCCCTTACAAGAGGAAATTAAAGAGAGACTCCGTCCATTCAAAGGCGTTCGCCGTTTTTCTTTTGCCTTTCAAGCCAATGAAAACAGCGAAGCAGGGATTCTTCTTGATTATTTAAATATGCTTTTTATGCTGCCCTTTATTGCTTACCACTTTGTCTTTAATCAAATTAAAGCCTATGAAAAAGAAGCTTTAGAGCTATGGCTCTTGCTTGGGGACTTAGAGGTTGCTTATGCCATTTTAAATTACCGCTTGACCTTGCCCGTGTATGTGGAACCTGCATTTACCGAAGGGAATCACTTAACCGCTCGAAATGTTTACCATCCCTTAGTGGACGACCCCGTCCCCAATCCTGTTTATTGGACAGAGAACACATTGGTTTCAGGTTCCAACGCTTCAGGCAAATCAACTTATGTCAAAAGTGTGGCGATCAATTGTATTCTCGCTCAAACGATCCATACGTGTTTAGCGAGCGAATTTTCCATGAAACGCGGCCATGTGCTGACTTCGATGGCCGTCGAAGATGATGTCGTGATGGGTGACAGCTATTTTATGGCTGAAATTAAATCCTTGAAGCGGGTTTTAAAACAAGTAAAAACTCAAGAAAGATGTTATCTCTTTATTGATGAAATTTTGCGTGGAACCAACACAGTCGAGCGGATTGCCGCCTCTTCGAGTATTATCGATTGGATCAATGACTCTCCTTCGCTTGCCTTTGTCGCCACCCATGATATTGAATTGACAGAAATTTTAAAAGGCGAATGTACGAATGTGCATTTCAAAGAAACGGTAACCGAAGAAGAAGGGATTCAATTTGATTACCAGGTACGCCGAGGACCGGCGACTTCGCGAAATGCGATCTTACTGCTCCATGCTATGGACTTTCCTGAACAAATTGTCAAAAAAGCAAACCGGCAAGCGCAGCATTTTGACCTCAATAAAGTGTGGCCTACTCTTACATAATTCTTTTAAAAGACACCAACTCCTCGAAGGAATTGGTGTCTTTTGTTGCTAAAGATTAAATTGTTTCCAGAAATTTTTCTTGGCGTAGGTGTAAATACCCGCAGCTGCTAAGATGATCAGGAGCGTAATCAATGAAGAGACAGCGATTGTCAGAGTTTTCTGGTTATTGGCAAGGAGCCAAAAGCCTAAGCCCATAATAGCTAATAATCCGATGGTTACAATCAAGAAGCTTAAAAGGAGTCGAATAAATTGATTGAGCCCTCGCTGCATCAATTCAGAAAAATTATTCCAATCTAAATTCAGCAAGCGGTAATCGCGCATATAGAAAAAGAGCGCGAATATGTAAGTTCCTACTGTATAGCCAAAGAGTACACTGAAGAAAGCGAAAAGCGGGAGATGGATGTAAAAAGAAAACCCGCCTAAAATTAAAGCGCCGATTGCCCATTCAATTATAAAAGAGAACCAAAATTTAAATTGCATATACTTTAAAAAAGACAGCGGTAATGATTTAAAGTAGTGAAAATTCTCTTTGTCAAAAGAGATGATGACACTGCTGATTGATAGCTCACCGGTTGTCAAGAAGGCAAAGGCGACGCCGATCAATACAAAAAGTCCCCATAGAGCAGGTATTTCTGAAAGAAAAGAGGCATCCAAAGATCCTTCACTAAAGAGCATCGGTGCAATAATAATTAAAGGGAAGTACAATTTGGAAAAAACCAGTTGGATAAGAAAGGTCGTATCTTGCAATTGGCGCAGCTGATAGCCTACAAGCAGCCGGCGTATCGACCGTGTCTCTGTTGTTCCCCGCTCTTTCTTTCTGGCTTTTGTTTGCGAAGCTGGATTGGTCTGCTCTTCGGAATACAATTGCGGTATTATCCACTTGAAAGCAATCAGCGACAGAGCTCCGGCGGCAAGCAGCCAGCTGCCGATTTTTAACCAGCCCGCCAGATAGCTTCCTGGTATAAAAATCTCATAAAAGCCTGCAAACAGAGGAACCGGTTCTGAGTCCAGCAAGCCAGTTGCCGTATACTCCGCCCCCTCACTTGAATAAATAAAATAAAAAAGGCCAAGAAAAAGCGCGATGTATAGAATGACTGTTACCGTCTTTTTATGACGGACGTAAAAAGGAATTTGGTGCAAGCCGTAAATCAAGACGAAAGGGACTAAAATCAGTACAGATATAAACAGCAGTGTACTGAGCAAAGCAACGGGAAGCACCAGCAGTAAATGGTGCCCAGTCTGCCAGCCGAGCATAGCCACTAAGACAAAAGGCAAAATGAAAAAGGCGGCTGTATTAATAAGAATGGTCATTAGCTTTGAAACGAATAACTCACCTACTGAAAAAGGCAAGGACAAGGATTCGCTTAAATTGGCATCGTCGAAAAATAAGTTAAAAATCAACTGGAAGAGCTGAGAAAGAACAAAAATAGCCATAAAACTAAAAGTCTCTGTATAGAGCCCCGGGTAATCCGGCAAGGGAACATTAAAAAAGGCCGTGCCGAATAGTAAAGCAAAGAGCAGAATAAAGAGACCATTTTGCAAGAAAATCCGCCACCAGATATTCGACTTATTCACTTTATTGCTGCGGTTGTTCTGGTTCGTTTGCCGATTGGCCTGCAGAAGATCAACCATGATCAGTTCTTTGATTTGCTTCCATCGCATCATGATTCTTCACCTGTTGCCTGACTGTTCACTGCTCGACCGGCAATTTTTAAATAAATCGTTTCTAGCGACTCATTCTCATTCTGTGCCTGCAAATCTTCAATGGTTCCGTGATAGAGCACTTCCCCTTTCCTTAATATAACAATTTCATCACACAGTTCTTCCGCATTTTCTAAATTGTGGGTGGAAAAAAGCACAATATTCCCTTCATCTGCATGCTTTCGCATAATCTGCTTTAAGTCATACATCGCCTGCGGATCGAGACCAGTCATCGGTTCATCCAGCACCCAAATTTTAGGACTGGCAATTAAAGCCCCTATGAGAAAGGTTTTCTGCCGCATCCCATGAGAAAAAGACTCGATCAATTCATCCGCATTGCTGGCGATTTCAAATAAATCGGTGTAGTAGTTCAAACGCGTCTGGTACTGTTCTTCAGAAATTTCATAAGCCGCTCCCATCAGTTCCCAGTACTCACTCGCCCGCAGACGCAGAAAAATGTTAGGCGTATCTGCCACATAGCCAATTTTTTGCTTGATGGCACTGCGCTGTTCTTCGAGTGGTTCTCCGTCTATTAAAACCTGGCCGTCCGTTTGATTGATAATACTGACCAGAATCTTAATGGCTGTTGATTTTCCTGCGCCATTGTGGCCGATTAAACCAAAAATTTGACCTTCTTTGATTTGAAAAGAAACGTCTTTTAAAGCAGTCGTTTTTCCGTATTCCTTGGTGACTTGATTGAATTCGATCATGTGATGCCCTCCGGTTTATGATTTTATGTATTCTTGCTTTTTTAGAATAAAACAATTGCCGAGAGAAAGCAATTTTCGCCTGATGTGTGGTATTCTTAATGGGTATTCAGTAGACGACAATATTCTCGAAGAATTATATTAAGAAAGAGTGAGTTCCATCAGAAATAAAGAGACTTTTACCTATACGATTGAAGAAGCAACGACTCTCTTGCCCTTTTTACTAAAAACATTAGACAATAAAAGCCGCAACTCAGTAAAATCCATTTTAACACGCGGTCAAGTGAGTGTGGATGGGCAAACGATTACTCAGCACAATCACCCTCTAGAACCGGGACAGCGCGTCGATATCTTAAGCAATAAAGCCAATATGAAAAAAGAAGCGCTGACTGGCCTTTCTATTGTCCATGAGGACGAAGATCTGATTATCATCAATAAAGACCCTGGCGTCCTTTCTATGGCCGGCAAAAAGCCAAATGAGCTGAACGCCTATAAGCAGTTGGACAACTACATTAAAGCGGACAATCCAAAACATGGTATTTTCATTGTCCACCGGCTGGACCGTGACACTTCAGGTGTGATGATTTATGCGAAAAATTTTGAAGCGCAGCAAAAACTGCAAGATAACTGGCATGAGGTCGTTAAAGAAAGAACTTACACCGCTTTAGTGGAAGGCGTTGTTGGAAAAGAAGAAGATACGATTACTTCTTGGCTGACGGAAAACGACGCAATGCGCGTGTATTCAAGCCCTTATGACGATGGTGGGAAATATGCGGTCACCCATTACAAGAAAATCGGCGCCAACAATCTCTACTCTTTACTGGAAGTGGAATTGGAGACGGGGCGCAAGAATCAAATCCGTGTTCACTTGCAAGATATTGGTCATCCGGTGGTGCGCGACAAGAAGTATGGCGCAAAAACCAACCCTATTAAACGTTTAGGTTTGCATGCGACGACTTTAGCTTTTATTCACCCGCGTACTAACGAGCTTGTGCGTTATACGGTTAAACCCCCGAAAAGCTTCTACCGGGCAATTAATGACTGATTCTAAATAAGAAAGCAGCTAGGCCTTTTTGATAGGCTCCCTCTAAAGTAGACACGTTAGGAGGAGCCTATCATGTAAAGGTTTAGCTGTTTTTCTCTTTTAGAGGGAGTAAGCTGCTGTGGCTCTAGAACCGAGTGCAAACAAAAAGAACGCAGTAAAAACTGCGTTCTCTATAGTATTTTTTATTACTTATTGGGCGACTCCATAGCGGCGTCTGTGTCCGTCGATTCCAGTAAAGATAAAATCGCCTTTTCTGGCATGAAGACGGTCAATAGCTGTATCTCCTTCTTCATCCACAGCAACCGGATTTGAAAGAATCTCTTCATATTCTTCAATGGTCAGCTGTTCTCGATTTTCAAGCAATTCCTCATGTTCTGCTTTGAGCAGATGGTTCTGATAGCCTTCTTGGACTTCTCCTACAAAGAACTCGCCCACTGCACCTGAACCGTAACTGAACATTCCGATTCTTGAACCGGCCTCTAGTTCATCCGCCTGCTCCAGCAATGAAATTAAGCTGAGATAGAGGGAACCTGTATAAATATTTCCGACAATTTTATTGTAGACAATCGATGATTCATAGTAATTTTCAAAACGTTCCGTTGTCTCTTCATCCATTTCATCAGCGAGGGCTTGCAGGGCTTTCCGTCCCATTTTTGTGTAAGGCACATGGAAAGCCAAGGCTTCAAAATCAGACAAGTCCGCTTTTTGTGTGTCTTTGTAGCGATCCCAGGCTGCCTGCAGAGTATTTAAATAGGCTTCATTTGAGTATTTTCCATCAACATAAGCAAACTCAGCATAAGCTGGGCGCCAGAAGTCATCGATGTCTTTGGTATAGTAGCCGCTTTCCGGTTCGATGGCAAGCACACTCGGATTAGCTGAAAGCAGCATCGCTACTGCTCCGGCACCTTGCGTCGGCTCTCCGCCAGTCTTTACTCCATATTTGGCAATATCACTTGCTAAGACTAAAACTTTGCTTGCAGGGTGTAAAGCAAGATGGCCCATAGCTAGCTGAATAGCTGCTGTGGCACTGTAGCACGCTTGTTTTAATTCAACTGTTCGTGTATACGGCTGAAGGCCGATAAGCTCATGAACCCATGTTCCAGCAGATTTCGAAAAATCGACACTTGATTCTGTCGCAAATAAAACCATATCGATTTCTTCTTTGTCTTGATCAGTTAAAATGCTGTTCGCCGCATTGGCAGCCATCGAGACAATATCATACGTTTTAGGGGCAATCCCCATTTTTTCTTGACCGATACCAATTAAGTATTTATTCGGATCTACATCGCGCACTTCCGCAAGTTCCACCATATCTACATAAGTCGGCGGCGTATAAAATCCAAGTTTGTCAATTCCAAGTTTCATCCAGATTCTCCTTCATTCGATCAGAATTTTTTTATATGTTTAAGCGTTTTTCTGCACAAACCATATTATAACGGACAAATCTTAAGAATCTATGAAAATGCGCCATAAGAATTTATATGGCGTATTTTTTGTACAATGAAGCGCTTTGATTTATAATAGGGTTAACAAATATACTAATTTCAGTAGGAGTGATCAGACATGAGTTCAAGTTTTTCTTCATTTGTTAAAGGTGTTTTAGTCGGTTTAGGTGTGGGATTTTTAGTAGCTCCTAAAAGTGGGAAAGAAACGCGCAAAGATATTGGCTACAAATTTGATGAGCTGAAAGACCAAGGGATGGAGTATGCAGACTTAGCAAGCGAAAAAGGCCAAGAAATTGCAGAAACCTCTAAACGTGCTTCACAAGACGTTCGTCGTTCATTAATGGAATCATCAAAAGAGCTTCGTTCAACATTAACAGATGCGGCCCAAGACGTGCAAGAGACGACTCAAAAGGTTGCAGAAGATGTAGGAAGCACAGCCAAAGATGCGAAACAGGATCTTGGCGATACAGCTCAAGACGCAAAACAAGATTTAGGTGACACTGCTCAAGACGCGAAACAGGATTTAGGTGATACTGCTCAAGATACTAAGCAAGAACTTGGCGATACAGCAGGGATTGTCCGAATGGAAGCCGAAGAAACTGTGGCGGAAGCGGCAGAAGAGATGAAAAAACCTTCGGATGAGACACCAGAAGGTTCAAAAAATCAATAAATCACTAATTTTGGCAAGAATAAAAACCAACGGCCTTCCAGCCGTTGGTTTTTTGTGCTCCGGCCTCTTTCAAGTGGTTTTAAACACCGCTTATTCAAAAAGAATCAGCCACTGGCTGATTCTTTTTAGTTTATTTACCTTTTATTTCTTGGTTATACTCTTCAACCGCTTTTCTGGAATCAAAAATATTATCCAATGCTTTATCGTAATTTCTTGAAGCATAAACATAGAACAACACATCCACCACTAAAAATTGGGCATGAAGCGAACTCGTTGCGGCACTGCGGGTCTGCACTTCATTGGCTCGCACATGCTGCAAGGAAATATGGGCCTCTTTATTTAGCGAATTTTTCCCAAATTGCGTGATCGCGATGGTTTTGTGCCCATGTTCTCGCGCCAGCTTTTCAAGTTTAACCACTTCATGGGTCTCACCAGAATTGGAAATGCCAATAAATAGCGCATCTTTTTCACTGGACACAAGCGCCGCCAGAAGAACATGCGCATCCTGTATATGAATGCCTGTTTTCCCGATTCGGCTCCATTTTTGCGCAATATTTTCTGCGACAATACTTGAAGCTCCAATACCAAATGTATAAATCACCGAAGCGTTTCGTATCAGATCCGCTCCTTCAATTAAAGCTTTCTCTTCCAACACTGAAACGGTATCGCGCATCGCTAAAGTTGAATTCCAATGGATTTTGTTCATAATCTCCGTTACGGATTCATCCGGGCTGATATCCGAATACACTTCTTGCTGTCTATTCTCAATTTCACTTGAAATAAAAATTTTCAATTCTGTAAAACTCGCCAAATTCAAACGTTTCGTCAGTCGAATCACTGTGGCGGCACTTGATTTCGCATACTCTCCTAATTCGGAAGCCGTCATCATAATAATTTCTTTGGGTTCTTCTAATATTTTTTCAGCAATACGCCTTTCAGCTTTCGGCAACTCATCTAACATACTATTTAAGAGACCTAGCACATTTTTTGTGCCCATCTGCTTCCCCCACCTACTTCTTTTCTATAGTATACCATGTATTATACAGAAAGGTTTCATAAACCGAGAAGTAAAAACAATTAAGTTCTTCCAATGGATATTTACAGATTTTTGCGAATGATTCGGTGAATGTCTCGGCGAATCTTTTTTAAATAGACTCGGTCTCCTTCGGAAAATGGCGTCAGGTGAAGCACAATATTGAGTGAAACCTTCGGATCAAACCACAGACTTGTACGCGCATCATTTAAATAGCCGTAGGATGGCTCTGAATAAACGGCCTCTTCCTCGCTTGCACCTTGGAGCACCCAGCCTAGGCCGCGGTTTTCGTTCAGAAAAGAAGTAAAATTCTGCTTCGACAACTGAACAGCCCTTTTATTAATAATTTTCAAGTAATCATACGTACCATCCTGCTCAATCATAGTCGCATAGCGGCCTAAATCGTCAACGGTCGTCCAAAGCTGGTAATCTTCTGTCAGTTCTGTTTGCTCCATCCGCATAGGATCTAAAATCAATTCCTGATAATACTGATGAAACGAATAGCCAGAAACCATTTCAAAAACGGCAGGCAGCAGTTTAAAATTCTGCTCATTGTACATCACTTTCGAACCTGGAGAAAAAAGAAGAGCTTGAGTGAAATCCTCTGGTGCAAGCCCGGAAGTATGAGTAAGCAAATTCATAATTTGAAGATCCTCTTTTCCCTCTGCTTTAAATTCAGGAAAATATTGAGCCAACTTATGATTTAGAGCTAATTTACTGCGGCGACGCTCAACCAATTTGAGCATTAAAGGAAGAATCGCTGCAACCTCTACGACATTCCCGGCATTGATCTTTGTTCGGTAGGCTTCTGTGCCAAAGCCTTTTTTCACAATCGGTTCGGCTTTATAATTTACTTGGATAATCGCTCCAGAGAGCCGTTTTTGGTCTATTTCCTTTTGAACAGCGTTTAAGATAGCTGCTTCCATCGGCAGATCTCCTTTTGGCTTATATTTCTATTAAAAAAGCGAGCCGACCTCTCGTCCGCTCGCTTTCTATTTGACTATTTACTTTCAACTGTTTCGTAAGCCCCTTGTTCGACATATACACTTAAAATGGCAATATCAGAAGGCGTTACTCCGCTCACTCGGCTCGCTTGCGCAATCGTCTCAGGCTGTATCAGTGAGAGACGTTCAACGGATTCTGTCGATAGACTTTCGATTTTTGTGTAGTCAATAGCTGCAGGAATTTTTTTGTTTTCCATACGTTTGACTTTATCCACTTTCCGTTGAGCTTTGTTGATGTAGCCTTCATATTTAATATGAATTTCAACTTGTTCTTTTACTTCTGGCAGAATGTCTTCTTCTGCCGGGTAAATTGCAGCCACGTCATCATATTTTACATACGGGCGGCGCATGAAGTCGTAAGCTAAAATGCCGTCTTTCAGTTGCGGCTCGCCTTTTTCTTCTAGATACTCGACCACTTGGCTTGGTTTAATGCGAACTGTTTTCAGACGCTCAAGTTCTCTCTCAGTCTGGTCTCTTTTTTCGTTAAATTTCGCGTAACGTTCTTCAGAAATCAAACCAAATGCATAGCCGTAATCGGTTAAACGTAAATCTGCATTGTCATGACGCAACAACAAACGGTATTCTGCGCGTGATGTTAAGAGACGGTAAGGTTCTGTTGTTCCTTTTGTCACTAAGTCATCCATCATGACACCCATGTAGCTCTCATTACGTTTCATAACAAACGGCTCTTCGCCGCGGTTTTTAAGGACCGCATTAATTCCAGCCAGTAAACCTTGGCCGGCTGCTTCTTCATAGCCAGATGTCCCATTTGTCTGGCCGGCTGTAAATAGGTTTTCAATTTGTTTTGTTTCTAAACTTGGTCGTAATTGATGCGGTAAAATAACATCATATTCAATGGCGTAGCCTGTACGCATCATTTGTGCGTTTTCCATCCCTTTAACCGAACGAATCACATCCATTTGAACATCTTCCGGTAAAGAAGTATTCAAACCTTGAACGTAAATTTCATCTGTGTCGGCACTTTCCGGTTCCAAGAAGATTTGGTGACGATTTTTATCTGCAAAACGGACCACTTTGTCTTCGATAGATGGGCAATATCTAGCACCTACACCATCAATAATTCCTGTAAACATTGGCGCACGCTCAATATTTTCTAAAATTGTTTCATGTGTATCATTGTTTGTATAAGTCAACCAACAAGAATACTGTTCTTCTAGTGGAAGATAATTTTCATCTGGTGTCTCAAAACTGAAGTGGTTCGGTTCCGCGTCACCAGGCTGTTCTACGGTTTGGCTGTAATCAAT
>CAZKSU010000026.1:0-15371 GCA_964555455.1 uncultured Carnobacteriaceae bacterium | reverse complement strand
TGAATTGGTGTAAGATAGATAAAATATAAATTAGGGCGGGATTGGAACATGGTGAGAGAAAGTCTGCAGGACACTCGGCGCATCGTTGTTAAAATCGGTACAAACTCCGTGATGAAGCAAGTCAGCCAAGTGGACTATCGGAAAATCGATCGATTAGCATATACCTTATCTAGTTTGTTTCAGGATGGGTATGAAATGATATTGGTGACGTCAGGAGCCATCGGTGTGGGTGCGGCTTCGCTGAAGCTGAAACAATACCCCAAAACCATCCCCGAACAGCAAGCGGTCTCCTCCGTGGGACAAGCCTTGCTGATGAATATTTATTCCAATCTATTTAACCACTACAACCAAACTGTCGGGCAAATTTTGATGACGAGAGATGTGTTGGATTTTCCGGAATCCTACAACAATACCCGGCAAGCATTAGAGAGTCTTTTGTCGGCTAAGATTATTCCGATTATTAACGAAAACGACGCGGTAGCGGTGGATGAGTTGAACCATATGACAAGATTTGGCGACAACGATACCTTGTCCGCTTATGTGGCGCAGGTCATTGATGCAGATTTGCTCGTCATTCTCAGTGATGTGGACGGCTTGTATACTGCCAACCCGGCTACGAATCCAAAAGCGGAGAAAATCAGCCATGTCAGTGAAATTACTCCTGAAATTTATGAAATGGCTAAAGGCAAAGGCTCCGAATTTGCTTCAGGCGGCATGAGCACGAAGTTATCCGCAGCAGAAATTGTCTTGAAGAATAAGCAAAAAATGGTGATTACCAGTTCAGAGGACCCCGGTGACATTTTTGATATCGTCGCTGGAGAAGAAATCGGCACACTTTTTAGTCAGGAAGCTTAAGGAGAAAGGTGAAATACAATGGTTGAAATCGATCAGCGATTAGAAAAAATGGGTACACAAGCAAAGGCGGCAGCGCGCACCATCAGCCAGCTGCAGACCGTAGAAAAAAACGAAGCTTTGTTGTCAATGGCGGATGCCTTAGGGAATCATGCAGAAGAAATTTTAGAAGCGAACCAAAAAGACATCGAAGCAGGTAGAGCAAGCGGCTTAACAGAAGCCTTAATTGAGCGCTTGACTTTGACTGAAGAACGCATCCAAGGCATGCGAGAGGGTCTGAAACAAATTGCGCATTTAAAAGATCCAGTCGGTCAAGTCGATGAAGGCTGGGTGACGGAAGACGGACTTCGGATTCAAAAGCGGCGTGTGCCCTTAGGTGTCATCGGCATTATTTACGAATCGCGTCCGAATGTCACCGTGGATGCCTCTGCTTTGTGTCTGAAAGCAGGGAATGCGGTGATCTTGCGCGGCGGAAAAGAAGCGTTAAACAGTAATCTGGCGCTTGAAAAAGCGCTAAAAGAAGGTTTGAAAAATTCAGCCGTTCCGGAAGATGCTATTCAGGTAATTCCAGTGCCTGACCGTGAACTTTCGACACAGCTTATGCAGTACAATGAAGTAATTGACTGTCTGATTCCGCGAGGCGGGGCGGGCTTAATCCAAGCAGTGCTTAAAACGGCTACGGTGCCGGTCATTGAAACGGGCGTGGGGAACAGCCACATTTACATCGAAAAAACAGCGGATGTCCAAAAAGCTTCCGATATTTTGTTTAATGCCAAAGTGCAGAGACCTTCTGTCTGTAATGCGGTTGAAACATTAGTGATCGATGAAGAAATAGCCGAGCAGCATCTAGCGGAATTTGCCGACCGCTTAATCGAAGCGGGCGTAGAAATCCGCGGGGATGAAAAAGTCCAGGAATTGGTGGCAGACGCCAAGGCCGCAACAGAGGAAGATTACGCGGAAGAATATTTGGATCTGATTTTAAGCGTGAAAACAGTGAAGAGTGCCGATGAAGCCATCGCGCATATTCAAAAATATTCCAGCAAACACTCGGATGCCATTTTGACCCAAGACTATTCGCTTGCAGAAACGTTCTTAAATGTGATCGATTCGGCAGCAGTGTATGTCAATGCCTCCACCCGCTTTACGGATGGCGAGAAATTTGGTTTCGGCGGCGAAATTGGCATCAGCACGCAGAAACTGCACGCACGCGGACCAATGGGCTTAGAAGCTTTAACGAGCTATAAATACGTCATTGAAGGCAACGGCCAAATTAGACACTAACAATCAAGAAGAAAAAGCGATGCGAAAAGGCATCGCTTTTTTGATGCGTTCACTGAAAAGCAGTGGTATAGTAAGAGAAGAAAAGTTGAAGGAGATGAAGGATGGGAACAACAGAAGAACAACCAAAGAAAAAGAATTACCCTTGGAAAAGTTTTACGGTCTTTGTCGGTTTGTATCTGACAGGGATCGCAGCTTTTTACCCGGTCGTACTCGAACAAGTCAAGGTTTACAATGAGATTTTAGGGAGAACCAGTCCAGAAGCTTCCACCCAGCTTGCAGGTCTGTCTTTAATCCAGCCGATTTTGCTCGGCATCGTGGCGATTTATTTTGGGCTGCGCTATCTGGAACGGGTGAATTTGCGCTCACTCATTTATGAAGGCGTAGAAAATAAACGCTCAAGGGGGTTCAATCGCGACAGATTTTCGCTGAAAGAAAGTCTGCCTACGGTGGGATTGTTTTCCTTAGGCCTGGCCGCACTGAATTTAGGACTGGGAGTGGCACTGCAGCAATCTGCTTCTGGATTCGGATTTCCGGCACTTGCTGAGACGACCCTCTGGCAATTCTTATCCAATCTTTTGTACAGCGGTTTTGGGCAGGAAGTCCTTTTGCGCTTGGGGGTAATGACCACGTTCGTTTACATCTTCAGTTCGCAAGGGAAGACGCTGACTAGAAAGACATACATTATCGGCTTGATTTTTACAGCCGTCTTGTATCTGTTTTCGCAGCAGTGGGCTTTTGTTGGTTTGGAGGATCTCCCTGTACTTTTCTGGGTCCGCAATGTCTTTTTTAATGGCTTAGACGGACTTTTTTATGGCTGGTTATTTTACAAGTACCATTTCGAAGCGGCGGCGCTGAGCCATATGCTGACCAATGCTCTCATTATGGGCGGATCCCTGCTGCTTGGGACTGTGCTGGCTTAAGAGGAAGGTGGACATGGAATTGCTGAGAAAATGGTTAAAAGCTTTCGGGCTTCTGCTGGGAATCCTTGCGGTGACCTGGCTGGCGATCTTTTTATGGCCGGTGGAAGAGCGTCCGGACTATGCTTTCTACAGAGACGATGATCCGGAAGTGTTGAACATTGCCCACGGCGGAGGCCTAGGATTAGCGCCGGATGCAACCCTGGCAGCTTTTGAAGCATCCGCTGAAAATGGCGTGGATGTTTTAGAATACGATACGCATATAACAAGCGACGGCCATTTAGTCGCTATTCACGATGCCACGGTGGACCGGACCACCAACGGCACCGGCTTGGTCAATGAGATGACGCTGGAGGAAGTACAAGCGCTGGATGCCGGCTACCATTGGGAAGATGAAAAGGGAGCGACACCTTACCGGGGCATGGGTCTTTATATCCCTACGGTAGAGGAAGTTCTGCGAACGTATCCGGATATGCGCCACTTAATTGAAATAAAAGACACCAATAAGCCGGAGCTTTATGAAGGCATCATTCAAGAGCTGTGGCGTCTCATTCAGGAGACAGAGATGGAAAACAATGTGATGGTGGGCAGCTTCACCCATGCGATCAACGAGCGCTTTGAAGAAGTGTCCGGAGGCAGAATCCCGATCGGCGGCGGGGAAGAGGCCATCCGCGACTTTGTGACCAAACATGTGCCTTTCCTGAACGGTCTGGCAGAAACTAATTTTGATGCCCTGCAGATTCCAGTCGAACAAGAAGGTTACGATTTAACGCAGAGAAACATTTTAAGAGGGGCAGAGAATCGCAACAAAGTCGTCTATTATTGGACCATCAACGATGAAGAAGTGATGCGCGACTTGATCGAAAAAGGGGCAGACGGCATTATGACCGACTATCCGGATGTCTTGCAGTCTGTACTTGCTGAATACGATAGAAAAGAAGACTAAGGAAGGTGTGGAAAAATATGAGAAAATTTTTATCTTCACTAGGGAAAGTGTTGACCTTTATAGCGAGCGGCTGGTTGCTTATTTTTCTTTGGCCAAGAGAAAAGCGGCCGGAACGTGCCTTTTACCGGAAAGACGATCCGGCGGTATTAAATATTGCCCACCGCGGAGGGGGCGGTTTGGCGCCGGAAGGAACGATTACGGCTTTTGAGCAGGCGCAGGCGCTCGGAGTCGACATGTTTGAATACGATATTCATATGACGCTGGATGGACATCTGGTTGTAATTCATGACAATACAGTGGACCGCATCACCAATGGCCAGGGTTTTGTCAATGAACTAACCTTGCGCGACATTCAAAAACTGGATGCCGGCTATCATTTTGTCGACCGCAACGGCGATTACGCCTACCGCGGGCAAGGGGTATATCTTCCGACGGTTGCCGAGATGTTTGAACGGTACCCGCAGATGCGCCACTTGATTGAAATAAAAGACACCAACCGTCCCGAACTGTATCGGAAAATAGTGGACGAATTATGGGTGCTCATCCAAGAATTTGATATGGAAGACAATGTCATGGTCGGCAGTTTTGATCACAGCATCATCGAACACTTTGAAGAAGTCACTTGGGGCACCATCCCTATTGGAGCCGGCGAAGAGGAAGTGCGTAATTTTGCGAATAAGCACATTCCTTACCTGAATGGACTGGCGCCGACCAATGTGGATTCACTGCAACTGCCGACAAGGGCGGAAGGCTATGATTTAACCACAAAAAACATCATCCAAAGTGCGAAAAAACGCCAGATGGCTATTTATTACTGGACCATTAACGACGAAGCGACCATGCGCGAATTGATCGCCAAAGGAGTCGACGGTATTATCACTGACTACCCGGATGTGCTGCGGCGCGTTTTGACAGAAGTACAGGCTGGAATATAGAAAGGGGATTTATATGGCAGATTTTAATTATGAAATCATTAAAGAGTTTGGTGTGTTATCGGAGTCCTCAAGCGGCTGGACGAAAGAGCTGAACTTAATCAGCTGGAATGGCCGACCGCCAAAGTTCGACATCCGCGATTGGAGCCCCGATCATGAAAAAATGGGAAAAGGGATTACACTATCGAATGAGGATATCCATTCTTTAAAAGAGCTGCTGGAAGATGTTGAAATCTAAAAAATGCGAAAGGATCAGTCGATGATTTTAGAATTTTGCGCAGAAAATTTTACGAAAATTCCGGAAGCGATCAAAGGCGGAGCCTCGCGCATTGAATTGTGCGACAATCTAGCAGCCGGCGGCACCACACCTGCTTACGGTGTCATTAAACAAGCCGTGGCATATGCCCAAGCCCATGGTGCTGCAGTCATGACGATGATTCGTCCCCGCGGCGGCAATTTTGTCTATAATGCCGTTGAAATCGAGAGAATGAAAACAGATCTTGAAATGGCTAAAGCTTTAAAAAGCCAGGGTGTGGTGTTTGGCTGTCTGACTTCCGCTGACCGTGTGGCCCGTGAACCGATGAAAGAGCTGATGGCTCTGTGTGAGGATATGGAGATTGTCTTTCATATGGCCTTCGATGAGATAGCCCGCGAGCATGCGAAAGAAGAAATGGATTGGCTGATTGAACAAGGGGTTACCCGTATCCTGACCCACGGCGGCTTGGAAGGAACCGTGCTGGATAATGTCGACTGGTTAAATGAATTAATCGAGCATGCGAATGGACGCATCGAGATTTTAGTCGGCGGCGGTGTGACTTTTGAAAACATAGCGGCGATTCAGAAAGCCTTGCCGGTCACGCAATTTCACGGCACTCGCATTGTTGATTTCAAGGAATGAAGCCTATAGCGAAACCATCCGCAGCAGCGGATGGTTTTTTGCCACATAAGGGAGGGCAAGTCAGACCAGCAGTTGTTCTTTTATGAAAAATAACTTAAAATAAAGTACAATGCATCCTTGAAAAAGTGTTAAACTAAAGAATAGCAGACGAGCAGAAGCAACCATGAAGGAGGCTACTATGTCGAATGAAAAACTATATATTTACCATACCAATGATCTTCACTCGGATTTAACGTATTGGCCGCGCTTGGCCAAAGAGCTGCAAGAAAAACGCGCCATACGCGAAGAAAATGGCGATATGGTTTTAGCTTTCGACTTAGGCGATGCCACTGATCGGGTGAATCCTTTGACCGAAGCCACAAATGGCCGGGCCATTACGAGGCTTTTGAATGAAGGCGCCTATGACGCGGTCACTATCGGAAACAATGAAGGGATTACCAACACGAAAGAAGAGCTGAATCGTCTCTATGATGAGGCCAACTTTTCCGTGATTGTGTCCAATCTATTGGACGGGAAAACTGGGGCTGTTCCAAAATGGGCCAAACCGTACCAAATCATGGAGACTCCTTGGGGAAACCGCATAGGGATTTTTGGCTTGACCGCTCCCTTGTACGGCACTTATGAAAAGCTGGGCTGGGATGTGCGCAATCCCGTGAAGCGGGCACAGGAGCTGTATCATGCCATTCATCATAAAGCGGACTTTTGGATTCTGCTCAGTCATTTAGGGATTAAAGAAGACCGGTTTCTGTCAAAACTGTTTCCGCTGCCCCTGATTATAGGTGCGCATACGCATCATGCGCTCCAGCATGGAGAAGTCGTGGCCGGTTCCACTTTGGCCGGAGCCGGGCAATTTGGGCGCTATTTAGGTGAGATTGTGATCGGTCGTGAGCGCGGCCGCTTAAAAGTAGAAAACATTCGCCTGCTTAATGCGCAAACAGACATTGAGCCGGTGCCTCATGAAGAGGAAATCCTGGCGGGGTATCAAAAGGAAGGCGAAGACTTGTTGAAACAAGAGAAACTCGCTCAGCTCTCGATCGATTTGCCGTATGACTGGCAGAAACAAAACGGTTTAGCCAATCTGACGCTCGATGCGATTGCTGATTATGCCGGCGCAGAGGTGGCGATTTTGAATGCCGGTTTGTTTATGGCAGACCTCAAAAAAGGTACCGTCACAGCCAATGACCTGCATCAGGCTTTACCGCATCCGATTCGCGTGATGAAATGCAAGATAAAAGGCAGACATTTGGCGGATTTCATTCAAGAAATTCAGCGCATTGATGAGCGAATGATGACACAGCCGGTAAAAGGCTTTGGTTTTCGCGGACGAGTATTTGGTAAAATGTGTTTAAAAGGTTTAAGTGTCGAAGACAATGAGGTAAAATGGCTAGGAGAGTCTATTCAAGCCGAAAAAGTGTACGAATTGGCCGCGATTGATTATTTTTCATTTTTGCCTTTTTTAAATACCTTGAACCGGAACAGCAAACAGGAATTTATGTTTCCAGATTTTCTCAGAACCATTGTTGGAAATTATTTAAAGAAAAATGACCCGTATCATAGAGAGTATAGGAAGAGAGGAGAAGACTAGATGTCTAAAGAACCAGATAAAGAAACCACACAACAGCTAGATAAAGCTTTAACCGAGATGGATGTATTAGCGAAAGACGATCGAAAGATCTTTCGAATAGACGCGGATACTTTCCGTTTTCAAGACTTTGAATACAAATTAATTGAAAACCATCGAGACGCCTTCGACATTGAGAGAATGGAAGAGCGTTTTACAGACTATTTATTCAAATACGATTATATCGTAGGAGACATTGCTTATGAAAAACTGCGTCTGCGCGGATTTTTCGATGATGGCCGCAAGGGTGTGCCTATTGATATGAAAATTTCCCATTTAGAAGATTACCTGATTGAGTACTGTAATTTTGGGTGCCAGTATTTTGTGTTTGAACGCGTCGAGAAAAATGAGGAAGATCCAGAACCTTATTTCAGACGTCCCAAAAAATCAAATCGCGGCCGCCGCGGCAAACGTCGCACGCAGAGAAATAAAAATCAGCCGAATAAAAAGTCGGCCAGCCAAAAAGGTAAGCAGCCAAACAAGCCCCAAAATAAGCAGCAGCCAAAGCAAACAAACAAGCCGCAAAGTAAACAGCAAAATAAACCGAAAGATTTCAAAGTCAAGAAAATAGAAACAAAGCCGCAGGAAAAAACAACGCAGCAGCCTAAAACACAAGAACCACCAAAGGCTGAGAGCACAAAACCATTTAAAATACGCAAGAAAAAGGACTAGGTGAAGGAAGAAAAGATGAGGAAAGAATACGCTGGATATTTAATTGATTTAGATGGCACCATGTACAATGGAATGGAAAAAATTAATGAGGCCGCCGGATTTATCGAACGCTTAAGGCAAGCAGAGAAACCTTTCTTGTTTTTGACGAACAATTCGACTTCAAAAAATGAAGATGTGGCAAATAAACTGAAAAAAGTATCCGATGTAGAAGCCTATCCTGAAGAAGTCTACACCAGTACGATGGCGACAATTTCCTATCTGGAGAAAAATAACCATCAGCGGTTGTTTGTCATCGGCGAAGGCGGTTTAGCTGAAGGGCTGACCCGCGCGGGTTTTGAGCTGGCAGACGAAGAAGTGGATGCGGTAGTGGTCGGCTTAGACCGCTCCGTTACCTATAAAGAGTTAGAGACAGCGACTTTACTTATTCACGCAGGCGCTAAGTTTATTGCGACGAATCCCGATACAAACATGCCCACAGAACGCGGCTTAGTTCCTGGAAACGGGGCGCTGATTTCTTTCCTGGAAACAGCCACCGCAGTCGAGGCAACAGTCATCGGCAAACCGGAAGCGGTCATAATGGATGCAGCGATTGAAGCGATCGGTCTGGATAAAGAGGAAGTATTGATGGTAGGCGATAACTATACGACCGATATTCAAGCGGGCATTCAAAATGAGATCGATACTCTGCTTGTTTTAACGGGCTTTACCGCCAAGGAAGAGGTCCTTGAACTGCCCGTCGCCCCTACACATGTCGTCGATACATTAGATGACTGGGAAATCCTGTAGGAGAAGCCGATGAAAAATAAACTTTCAGATTCTATCGGCATGGCCAGTTTGTTCCTGTTCATCCTCACAGCCGCCATTGCTTTGACCATCCTTGCGGTACCGCTTTATGAATTTTCCTTGGTTCATTTAGATATTCCGCAACGAGTAGGG
Organism: uncultured Carnobacteriaceae bacterium; assembly: GCA_964555455.1. Lineage (GTDB taxonomy): Bacteria > Bacillota > Bacilli > Lactobacillales > Carnobacteriaceae_A > Atopostipes. Next base: position 6,316 of record CAZKSU010000026.1, on the reverse strand, counting down.
ATGCCCCATGAGCAAATTATGGAAAACTATTATGCGGTCTTGGAATATTTACATTTTCCGTGGGTGGAGACTTTAGTCTTTCCTGACTTTCCCGTTTCTGCCAGCGGTGCCTTTCATTTTTGGGAAGTGAAGAGGCTGTTTTACATCAATTATTTCTTGCTTTTTGTTTCAGCGATTCTTTCTTTCTTCTATCTCAGAAAGTTAAACCAAAGAGGCGGCTGGTGGCGGCTGGTCACCCCGTTTAAAGTGGCTATTTTTATTCCTTTCGTTTTGCTTTTCATTTTAGCGATTAATTTTGATGCCATGTTTGTCATTTTCCATAAACTGTTGTTCAATAATGACGCTTGGATTTTTAATGCCGCTACCGATCCGATTATTACGGTGCTGCCGCAGGAATTCTTTATGTACTGCTTTATTTTTGCTTTTGTTCTAATCGAAGCATCCTTTATCGGCGGCTATTTTTTAAGCAAGAGAAAAATGTACCAATAAAAAACAAAAATCCGCTGCTGGTTTCTAGTAAAAACCAGCAGCGGCTCTTTTTTTATTCTTGCAGTCGACTTAAATCAATTTTCATATCGCTTTGGTCAGGGTTGGCATGCGCAATGCGGCTGGCAGCCGCAGCAGCAATGGCGCCTACAATATCATCTAAAAATGTATTCACCTCATCATCGTCTTTATGTGAATCGAGACGACTGATGACTTTTGGTTTTAACTTATCTAAGTACCCAAAGTTCGTTAATCCAATGGAGCCATAGACATTCACAATCGCAAGGGCCAGTACTTCATCGACTCCAAAAAGCCCTTCATCATTTTCAACAATTTCTTGCAAGGGACTGGACAGCATTTTTTTCTCAGCTAAGATATCCAATTCAACCCCTACAAGGACAGCATTTTGTATTTCTCGTTTGCGCAGGACAGCCGTCACATTCTCTTTACAATCCTCCATCGTTAAATCTTTAATATAAGGAACTTGTAAGTCATAAACCAACTCTGCAACTTCTTCAAGTGTCACACCGCGTTCTCTAAGACGAGCTAAAGCGGCTTTTTCTAGTTCTGAACTCTGTTTTACCAATGTCATCGTCCTTTCTTTTTTGGTTTTCTTCATTAAATCAGTTAGTGCCCTCTTCTTCATAAGCTTTAAATGTGTCAGCGCCATACTCATCACCGGTAGCCGGTGCCTGAATATGCCGTCCAGGATTTAAATACTGAATAATACTGTTGATCGCCGTCGGAGCTTCTCCAAAACCAGTGGCAATTAATTTGACTTTGCCGTCGAAGGTGGTGACATCCCCAGCCGCATAAATGCCTGGAATATTCGTCTCCATGCGCTGGGAAACAACGACACTGCTATGTACGGTTTCCAGACCCCAATCCTCCAGCTGTTTATTTAAGGAAGAGAACCCATAATTCACAATAAAATAATCCACAGGCAGGGTAAACGTCTCCTCGCCGCGCCGTTTTTTAAACTCAACGGCCTGAAGCCTTTCTTCATCCCCGATCAATTGCTGAGGAACGTAGGGAGTCAACATTTCCACGGAAGAGTTTTTTAAACGGGTGACCGCCGCTTCATGGGCGCGGAATTTATCCCGACGGTGCACGATATAGACTTTTTCAGCAATATCTTCCAATGTCAGCGCCCAGTCAACGGCCGAATCGCCGCCGCCAGTAATCGCGACCGTTTTGCCCCGGTATGTTTCGAGCTGGCTCACATAATAATGCAAGTTCGTTTGTTCATATTGCTTGGGGTAATCAAAAGTTAATTTGCGAGGTTCAAAAGACCCTTGGCCCGTCGCAACTAAAATGGTTTTGCTCTGATGGATCCCTTTATCTGTCTGGATTGTAAAAAAGTCTTCTTTTTTTTTCAGCTCCAAGACATTTTCATCTAAACAAACTGTACTTTCGAAAGGAGCCATTTGCTTGCGGAGCTGCTCAATTAAATCCGCCCCCTTTATATAAGGGAAAGCTCCGACGTCGTAAATGTTTTTCTCAGGATACATAATTTCTACCTGGCCGCCTAGAACAGGCAAGGTCTCAATGATTTTAACTTTCAATTCGCGAACACCTGCATAAAAAGCGGCAAACATTCCAGTTGGACCACCACCAATAATGGTGACATCATACATTTCTGATGAGTGCATGCAATCAATTTCCTCCATATACAAGAATTAACGGGCATAAAAGATAAAATAAATCAGCAGGGACAAAATAATGCCATAAACTGAACCGCAAATTACTTCAACGGGTTTATGCCCTAAAAAGACTGTCCCTGGCGTTGTATTGTTTTCGATTTTCTCTTTGATCCCTAAATTTTTACCGGTCAAAGGCTGCGCGAGCATCTGGATATCATGGATTATCTCGTTAATGATGATGCCGTGCTCACCGCTTTGTCTGCGGACGCCCATCGAATCAAAGATGACCAGCACGCCAAAAGTCAGTGCGATAGCTACCAAGGGGGAGTCCCAGCCATAGTCAATCACAATCGCCGTTACTAATGAAGCTACTCCTGCAGAGTGTGAACTAGGCATTCCTCCTGTAGAGAACATTAAAGAGATGGTTACTGGTCGCTTTAAAAAATAAGCCACAGGGATTTTTGTTACTTGTGAAATAAAAATAGAAGCCATGGCGGCGACGAGGGGGAAATTAGTTAGTATGGACATATCAACCACTCTTTTCTGTCAATCTTTAAGCTATTCTAACATTTTACTCACCCCTTTGTCATTTTATTCCTGTCCAGGCGAGGAGGAGATCCGGATAATCATTTGAAATCTGAAAAAAATCATGTACTATTAAGAAGTAAAAAATATTATTGGAGGACAAAACATGAGTAATTTTCCACAGGTTGAACAAGGTGAAGCAAAGGTAACAAAAGCTATTTTGAATACAAACAAAGGATCGATCACATTAGCTTTATACCCTGACCTTGCACCAAAAACGGTTGAAAACTTTGTAGGCTTAGCGAAGAAAGACTACTACAACGGAATTATTTTTCACCGTGTGATTTCAGACTTTATGATTCAAGGGGGAGACCCGACAGGAACAGGAATGGGCGGGGAAAGTCTCTGGGAAGAACAATTCGAAGATGAATTCAGCCCTTACCTATTTAACTTAAGAGGCGCTTTATCGATGGCGAACTCAGGCCCGAATACAAACGGCAGCCAGTTCTTTATCGTGACGGCTTCACAAGTTCCAGCACGAATGATGGAACAGATGGAAGGCGCAGGCTATCCAGCGGAAGTCATTGAAGCTTACCGTGAAAATGGAGGAACGCCTTGGCTGGACCAACGCCATACTGTCTTTGGACATGTCGTTGAAGGAATGGATGTTGTCGACGAAATCGACCAAACACCAACTAATCCTTCAGATAAACCACTAGAAGATGTAGTGATTGAATCGATTGAAATTGTTGAATAAGATAAAGTAACCATAATCCCCTATTCTGCGGACGAGCGAAACGGCTGTCTGCTCTATAGGGGTTTTTTATAAATTCCCAGGAAACAAGAAGCTGTGCTCCGGCTATTTGTTTTCCAAGAAGGAAAAAAGAAGAAATAAGGGATATCCTGAAAAGAATCGTTAAATTAGGGATTTTTTGTAATTTTTTTGTAATATGTTGTAAGCCGTTCCAATGCGAGGGGGAAGCCAAACGTTGATGTAGCCTGAATAGTAGGGAACGAAAGACTTCTGAATTTGTTTCAATTAAAGCGAAATAAATGCTACAATAGAAGCAACTAGACATTCAATAGGTTAGGGATGTTGTCACATTTTAAGAGGTGAAAGGATGACCTATAAAGATTACAAAATCGGTGACATCGTAACGGCTACCGTTACTGGAATTCAACCATATGGAGTCTTTGCTTCTTTAGATGAAGAAACGCAAGGACTGATTCATATTTCTGAAGTGAAACATGGATTTGTAGACAATGTAGCAGAATTGTTTGAATTGGGCGAGAAGATCGAAGTCATGGTGTTAGATATCGATGAATTTGACGGAAGAATGAGTTTATCTCTACGCAGCTTACAGAAAACAAAACATCACCCCTTTTCAAATCGCAAAAAGAATCCAAGATACGGTAAAGCAAGTGGAACAGGTTTTGAAAGTTTAGCCAATCAACTTCCAAAATGGATTGATACAGCGACAGCTCGAATAAACAACAGTTAACTGGATGTTAGACCACTTGTTTTTGGAGAACGGACTTACAAAAGGAGCATGAAAGAATGGTAGAAAAACAATCACTTATTGCATATACAGTTATGGTGCAGCGGACAGACGGCAAATGGATGTTTCTGGTCCAGCATGATGAAAGTGATTTTGTGTTTCCAGGTATACAAACAGTTAACAATACAAACAATACGGGCTTAGCATCTGTCATCGAAGTGTTAAAAGAGAAATTAGATTTGAAATTTAAAAAACTCGAGTTATATGAATTGACGAATGCAACGTTTGAAGGGAACAGATTTCCTTTGTTTGTATTTAAATACCATTGCGGCGCAGAGCGCCCGGATGATTTACTGCTGCCTGGGTCAGACCTTGAATGGCAAATTTCAGATAGCTTTAAAGCTACCATTGAAAGATATGAAATTACCGGAGTTCCCTTATTTTAATGAATCGCTTTATCTTATATTAGTGAACAGCTTTATTAAAAACAAAAAAACGCGGAGGGGTAAAAGAAATGACACATATTTCGTTAGATTACTCAAATATCGTTGATAAGTATGTACGGGAAGAAGAAGTGGAACATATTCAATCGCAAGTGACTTTGGCCGACAAACAGCTAAGAGAAGGCACAGGTCCTGGGAATGATTTTTTAGGCTGGGTTGATTTGCCTGAAAACTATGATCAAGAGGAATATGACCGGGTAAAAGCAGCGGCAAAAAAAATCCAGTCGAATTCTGAAGCATTAGTTGTGATTGGAATTGGCGGGTCTTATTTAGGAGCACGTGCAGCCATTGACTTTTTATCGCATTCATTTGTGGATCAGTTAGATGAAGAAACACGTCAAGCACCTAAGATTTATTATGCTGGAAATAATATCAGCTCTACATATCTAGCTGATTTAGTGGAAGTCTTGAAAGATAAAGACTTCTCTATTAATGTTATTTCTAAATCTGGAACCACAACGGAACCGGCGATTGCTTTTAGAATCCTCAAAAAACTGCTGGCAGAAAAGTATGGAGAAGAGAACTTGAAAGATCGTATCTTCATTACGACGGACGCTGAAAAGGGCGCTTTAAAAACATTAGCAGATGCGGAAGAATACGAAACCTTTGTCATTCCGGATGATGTCGGCGGCCGATTTACTGTCCTTACTCCTGTAGGCTTATTGCCGATTGCGGTAGCCGGTGGAGACATCGATGAACTGATGCGCGGTGCGCGTGATGCAATGGATGCTTATGCCAAAGCAGACTTAAAAGAAAATTCGGCTTATCAGTACGCAGCGATTCGTAATATCTTATACCGTAAAGGGAAGACTGTAGAAATGCTCGTAAACTACGAGCCTCGTCTCCGCTTCTTTAACGAATGGTGGAGACAGCTGTTTGGAGAATCTGAAGGGAAAGACCAGCGCGGAATTTATCCGACAAGCGGAAACTTCTCGACAGACTTGCATTCAGTGGGTCAATATGTTCAAGATGGACGGCGAAATATGCTAGAAACTGTGGTTAATGTGAAAAATCCTACGCGTTCAATTGAAATTCCAACGCAAGAAGATGATTTAGACGGCTTAGGTTACTTGGAAGGAAAAGATGTGGCCTTTGTAAATGAAAAAGCCTTCGAAGGAACTGTATTAGCTCACGTAGACGGCGGCGTTCCTACATTTGTTTTAAACTTACCAGATATGAGTGCTTACACTTTAGGCCACTTGTTCTATTTCTTTGAGATAGCTGTGGGCATTTCTGGCTACTTGAATGCAGTCAATCCATTTGACCAGCCAGGAGTAGAGGCCTATAAAGATAATATGTTTGCCTTACTAGGGAAGCCAGGCTATGAAGAATTGTCAAAAGAATTAGAAGATCGCCTGAATAAATAAGAGCTGTTCTTTCTATAGACAGCAGATAAAAGATTAAAAAAGGGGAGCTATGGATGGAAATCCATAGCTCTTTTTTAATGGGATTGTCTTTTTTTGAAAAAAAGAAGAAAATATTTATGTGTCGATAATGCTTTAGTGAAAGGGTTTGTCTAAATGTTGACTTGCCAATTTAAAATTATTTCTTAAAAGCTGTTGACAGACTTTCAAACGAATGGTAAGATGTTCTTCGTTGCTTGATTGCGACACAAACAACAAAATGTCCGCTCATTCAAATGAGCAAAACATTTCAGGAA
>CAZKSU010000025.1:0-16267 GCA_964555455.1 uncultured Carnobacteriaceae bacterium | reverse complement strand
AATGTTTGAGAAAACAGGAGATACTGTAAAGGTTATCGCTGGTAACCATAAAGGTGAAACGGGTGAAGTCATCAAAGTTTTACCAAAACAAAACAAAGTAATTGTTGAAGATGTCAACATTGTTAAAAAACACGTTAAACCAACTGGATTTGGCCAAGAAGGCGGAATCGTTGAAGAAGAAGCACCAATCGATGCTTCAAACGTTCAATTAGTTGATCCAGAAACTGGAGAAGCTTCAAGAGTTGGATATAGAGAAGAAGACGGCAAAAAAGTGCGCTATTTTAAAAAAACAGGAAACACTTTATAAAATAGTGAAGAAGGGAGGATATCTCTGAGATGAATCGTTTGAAAGAAAAATATAACAATGAAATCGTAAACTCATTAATGGACCAGTTTGATTATGAATCAATCATGGAAGTTCCTAAAATTGAAAAAATCGTATTAAACATGGGTGTTGGTGATGCAGTTTCAAACACTCGTAACTTAGAAAACGCAGTAAACGAATTAACGCTAATTTCTGGACAAAAACCAGTGGTTACTCGTGCTAAGAAATCAGTTGCAAGCTTCCGTTTACGTGAAGGTATGCCAATTGGTGCAAAAGTAACATTACGTGGCGAGCGTATGTATGACTTCTTGGATAAATTAGTATCTGTTTCATTACCTCGTGTTCGTGATTTCCGTGGCGTTAGCAAGAACTCTTTTGATGGACGCGGAAACTACACTTTAGGTGTGAGAGAGCAATTAATTTTCCCGGAAATTTCTTATGATGACGTAAGTAAAGTTCGCGGATTAGACATCGTTATCGTTACAACTGCTGAGACCGATGAAGAAGGAAGAGCATTACTATCTGAATTAGGAATGCCATTCCAAAAATAAAGAATCGAGGAGGAATTGATTCAACATGGCTAGAAAAGCTTTAATTGAGAAAAATAAAAAACCAGCTAAATATTCTACTCAAGAATACACAAGATGTGAACGTTGTGGTAGACCTCACTCAGTATACAAAAAATTTAAATTATGCAGAATTTGTCTTCGTGAATTAGCACATAAAGGACAAATCCCTGGATTGAAAAAAGCTAGCTGGTAAAACAGACAGACTTGGAATAAGGAGGGTTATGTAATGGGAATGACGGATCCAATCGCGGATTTATTAACTAGAATCCGTAACGCAAACGATGCAAAACACGCAACTGTGGAAATACCTGCATCAAACTTAAAATACGAAATAGCAAATATCCTTAAAGAAGAAGGATTTGTTAAAAACGTTGACTATATCAAAAATGACAAACAGGGAACTGTTCGCATTAATTTGAAATATGGTCCGAATGACGAAAAAATCATTACTGGATTGAAACGTATTTCTAAGCCTGGGCTACGTATCTATGCGAAAGCTGATGAAGTGCCTAAAGTACTTAACGGTTTAGGAATTGCACTAATTTCGACTTCAGAAGGAGTCGTTACAGATAAAGTAGCTCGCGCGAAAAATATCGGTGGCGAAGTATTAGCTTACGTTTGGTAAAATTTTTAATATAGGAGGTGCGAATAATGAGCCGAATCGGAAATCAACCTATTGAATTGCCTGAAGGTGTGGAATTTAACCTAGAAGGTACAACAGCAACAGTAAAAGGTAAAAATGGAGAATTAACTCGAGAGTTAAGTCCTGAAATTAACTTACACATGGAAGACAACGTCATTACTTTTACTCGTAAAAACGACAGTAAAAACGTTCGTCAACTACACGGAACAACTCGATCAATGGTAAACAACATGGTCGTAGGAGTTTCAGAAGGTTACTCTAAAAAATTAGAGATTATCGGTGTTGGTTACCGTGCACAATTGCAAGGTAGCAAACTAGTTTTAAGCTTAGGGTTATCACACCCTGTTGAGTTCGAAACACCGGAAGGACTTGAAATCGAAGTTCCAACAAACACTGAGATCATCATCAAAGGTGCGGATAAAGAAGCTGTTGGAGCATTAGCAGCAAATATTCGTGCGGTACGTTCACCAGAACCATATAAAGGAAAAGGTGTTCGTTACGAAGGCGAATTTGTTCGTCGTAAAGAAGGTAAAACAGGTAAATAATCAATATGTTAAAGTATTGATTGTTTTCCTTGTTTTTTTAAAAAAATAAAATGAAAAAGAAAATAGCATAGAGGTGACATTGTGATTTCGAAACCAGATAAAAACAAAACACGTAAGAAAAGACATCAACGAGTACGTCGCAAAATTTCTGGTACTGCAGAGTGCCCGCGTTTAAACGTTTTTCGTTCAAATAAAAACATCTACGCTCAATTAATTGATGACGTAGAGGGTGTAACGCTAGCAAGTGCATCTACCCTAGATAATGAAGTGTCAGAAGAGGGCACTAAAGTTGAACAAGCTGCCACAGTTGGTAAGCTTATCGCTGAACGTGCAAAAGAAAACAACATTACTGAAGTTGTTTTTGATCGTGGAGGCTACCAGTACCATGGTCGTGTACAAGCATTAGCAGAGGCAGCTCGTGAAAACGGACTAGAATTTTAAGCAGAGGAGGAAAAAAATAAATGGTATCAAAAATTGACGCATCTGTATTAGACTTAGAGGACCGTGTTGTTGAGATCAACCGTGTAACAAAAGTTGTTAAAGGTGGACGTAATCTACGTTTTAACGCTTTAGTCGTGGTTGGTGACCGTAATGGACACGTTGGAATGGGTACTGGTAAAGCACAAGAAGTACCAGAAGCTATTCGTAAAGCTGTAGAAGATGCAAAAAGAAACTTAATCAAAGTGCCACTTGTTGATACAACAATTCCTCATGAAGTAATTGGTGTACACGGTGGAGGACGAGTAATGTTGCGTCCAGCTGTTGCCGGTTCAGGAGTATCTGCTGGTGGTCCAGTTCGTGCGGTCCTAGAATTAGCTGGTGTTGAAGATATTTCTTCAAAATCACTTGGTTCAAGTTCTGCAATCAATATGATTCGTGCGACACTAGAGGGTATTTCACAACTAAAAACTGCAGAAGATGTTGCGAAATTACGCGGCAAATCTGTAGATGAACTATTAAATTAAGGAGGATGACACAATGGCAAACTTAAAAGTTACTCTAAGAAGAAGTTTGATTGGTCGTCCAAAGGAACAACATAGAGTTTTGCAATCTTTAGGATTAAAGAAAAAAATTAATTCTTCAGTTGTTGTTCCAGATACAGACAATACACGCAGATCAATTAAACGAGTTGAACACTTAGTAGAAGTGGAAGAAATTAACGAATAAAAGTTTTTAAAAGGAGGTGCCAATCAACATGAAATTACATGAATTGAAATCGGCAGAAGGATCTCGTAAGAAAAGAAACCGTGTAGGTCGCGGACCTTCATCAGGTAATGGTAAAACTGCTGGACGTGGTCAAAAAGGACAAAAAGCACGTAACACTCCAGGACCATTCTCATGGTTCGAAGGTGGACAAACACCATTATTCCAAACACTACCAAAACGTGGTTTTACAAACGTAAACAGAAAAGAATACACGATTGTTAACCTAGATACTTTAAACAAATTCGACGAAGGTACGGAAGTAACTCCGGAATTGTTAGTAGAATCAGGTGCTGTACGCAAAGTAAAATCTGGTGTTAAAGTATTGGCAAAAGGATCAATCGATCGTAAGTTGACAGTTAAGGCGCATAAATTCTCCAAAGCTGCTCAAGAAGCAATCGAGGCTGCTGGAGGATCAATAGAGGTGATCTAATGATCGGATTGTTAAAAGGTGCGTTTCAGGAAAAGTTTATTCGTAACAGGTTGTTATTCACACTTGGTATGATTTTGGTTTTCCGATTTGGAACATATATTACGGTTCCAGGAGTAAACGCAGCTGCTATACAAGACCTCTCTCAGTCAGGGCTATTTAATTTATTAGATACCTTTGGCGGGGGAGCGCTTCAGAACTATTCGATCTTTGCCCTGGGGATTTCCCCATACATTACATCCTCGATTATTGTTCAACTGTTGCAAATGGATGTAATTCCAAAGTTTAAAGAATGGTCTGAACAAGGTGAAGTTGGGCGTCGTAAATTAAACCAAGCGACTCGTTATTTAACGATTGTTATAGCTTTCTTACAAGCTTTAGCCATTTCATTTGGTTTTAATGCACTAGCAGATTTAGATCTAGTAGTTAATCCGGGATTAGCTACGTATCTTACTATCGCAGTTATCATGACAGCAGGAACAATGTTTGTTATGTGGTTGGGAGAAATGATTACTGTACAAGGAATTGGAAACGGAACGTCTCTGATTATCTTTTCAGGTATTGTCTCTCGTATCCCGCGAGATCTTGCGGATTTGTACAATACACAAATACGAAATGCAGGAGATGAGATTGTTCAATCAACTATCTTCCTAGCAATCTTAGGAATCATCTTTATCTTGCTCGTCGTGTTTGTTGTTTATATGGAGAATGCACGTCGGAATATCCCGATTCGTTACTCTAAAAGAGCCGTCTCATCTGAAGAAGCTGTTTTGCCGTTAAAAGTAAACTCAGCTGGAGTAATCCCGGTTATTTTTGCAAGTTCATTTATGATGCTTCCACAAATTATTTTAGGATTGTTTGCTTCTGGAAATCAAAATGAAACATGGTTCCAAGTTGTAAACAGTTTATTCAATATGCAAGAACCACTGGGTGCACTATTTTATCTTGTGCTAATTATTCTCTTTACGTATTTCTATGCTTTCATCCAGGTTAACCCTGAGAAAGTTGCTGAAAATCTACAGAGACAAAATGCATACATTCCTAGTGTACGCCCGGGTCGTGAAACAGAAGATTATATTGGTTATATGCTCACCCGTCTAAGTACGGTAGGAGCCATTTACCTTGCCTTAATATCAATTCTTCCAATCATAGCTTCATCTATTTGGAACATCCCAGCGTTATCGCTAGGTGGAACAAGTCTACTTATTGTAGTGGGTGTTGGACTAGATTTCACGAACCAGTTGGAAGGTTTACTAAGTAAAACAAGTTATACTGGCTTTATTTATGATTACGAGCCAAAATATGTAACTGAAAATAACAAATCATAATTTATTGTGAGGCAGATTAGGGGAGGATACTTATGGATTTAATCTTATTAGGTTTGCCAGGAGCCGGAAAAGGTACACAGGCTGAACTCATTGTGAAGGAATTCAATATTCCGCATATTTCAACCGGTGACATGTTCCGCGCTGCATTGAAAAACGAAACCCCTCTTGGATTAGAAGCAAAAAAGTTTATGGATGCTGGTGAATTAGTACCGGATGAGGTAACAAACAACATCGTCAAAGAAAGACTTCAAGAAGACGATGTGAAAGACGGTTTTTTACTAGATGGTTATCCCAGAACATTAAACCAAAGTGGAGCGCTCAAAGCGAATTTACAAGAAATCGGTAGAGAGTTAGATGCTGTGATCTATTTAAACGTTCCTAAAGATGTTCTTGTCGAACGTTTAGCAGGCCGTTACATTTGTTCAAAATGTGGCGCGACTTATCACAAACTGAATAACCCAACCGAAGTTGAAGGGGTTTGTGATAACTGTGGCAGCACTGAGTTTTATCAAAGAGATGATGATAAGCCTGAAACAGTTGAAAAACGAATTCAAGTAAATGAAGAGCAAACTCAAAAGTTAGTCAAGTATTACCAAGAAGAAGACATTTTAGTTGAGATCGATGGTAATCGCGATTACAAAGAAGTTTTTGCTGAAATTCAAGAATTGTTAAAAGACTAAACGTTGAAACACGAGCGATAGTATGGTATAATACTCTGAGTGTTTTTGAGAAAAAAGAAAACATTTTTAGTGTTTAAACCGTATAATTGAGGACATTAAAGGAGGAATCCAGACATGGCAAAAGAAGACATGATTGAAGTAGAAGGTACAGTTACTGAGACATTACCCAATGCAATGTTTAATGTAGAGCTTGAAAATGGGCACGAAATTCTCGCGCATGTTTCTGGCAAAATTCGTATGAACTACATCCGGATTCTGCCTGGAGACAAAGTAACAGTCGAAATGTCGCCATATGACCTAACTAAAGGACGTATCACGTATCGATACAAATAAAGAATTCCTGATATTCATGGAGGTTTAAAAAAATGAAAGTAAGACCATCAGTTAAAAAAATGTGCGACAATTGCAAGGTTATTCGCCGTAAAGGTCGAGTACATGTGATTTGTAGCAACCCAAAACATAAACAAAGACAAGGATAATAAGCAGGAGGTGCAATAAATGGCACGTATAGCTGGAGTAGATATTCCACGTGATAAACAAATCGTTATTTCATTAACTTATATTTATGGAATCGGTAAAACAACAGCGCAAAAAGTTTTAGCTGCTGCTGGAGTAGAAGAAGAGATTCGAGTAAGTGACCTAACAAACGAACAATTGGACGCAATTCGTGCAGAAGTTAACGAGTTGAAAATTGAAGGAGACCTTCGTCGTGAAGTTTCTCAAAACATCAAACGTTTAACTGAAATTGGTTCGTATCGAGGAAACCGTCACCGTAGAGGATTACCTGTACGCGGACAAAAAACGAAAAATAACGCACGTACTCGTAAGAGCAGAAAATAATTTTCAACTAGATAGGAGGAAAAGATTCTAATGGCAAGAAGACCAAGAACACGTTCACGTAAACGTCAAAGAAAAAATATTGAGCACGGAATCGCTCATATTCGTTCAACTTTCAACAACACGATTGTCATGATTTCAGATGCACATGGAAATGCAATTTCATGGTCATCTGCTGGTGCACTAGGTTTTAAAGGTTCACGTAAATCTACACCATTTGCTGCCCAAATGGCTGCTGAAGCGGCTGCAAAAGGCGCAATTGAGAATGGCATGAAAACTATTGAAGTATCCGTAAAAGGACCTGGATCAGGTCGTGAGTCAGCAATTCGTTCATTACAAGCTAACGGACTAGATGTTACTGCAATTCGCGACGTAACACCAATTCCACATAATGGTACCCGTCCTCCAAAACGCCGCCGCGTGTAATAAGGAAGTGCATTTTAATTTTATTAAAAACCGTTATGAGCACTAAACGTTTGAAAGGGGTAAACGGATTATATGATCGAAATCGAAAAACCTGTTATTGAAACAGTTGAGATCAGTGATGATGAGAAGTTCGGTAAGTTTGTCGTTGAACCGTTAGAACGTGGTTATGGGACAACTTTAGGAAATTCAATGCGTCGTATTTTGCTCTCATCATTACCAGGAGCAGCAATTACGAGTGTACAAATCGATGGTGTATTGCATGAATTTTCAACAGTCGATGGCGTTGTAGAAGACGTGACTGCGTTGATTTTAAACTTGAAAAAAGTTGCTTTAAAGATACATTCTGAAGATGAAAAAACTTTAGAATTAGACGTTAAAGGTCCTGCAACCATTACAGCTGGCGATCTTATTCACGATAGTGAAGTAGAGATTAAAAACCCGGATGTATATATTGCTACAGTTGCTGAAGGTGGCCATTTACACGCTCGCTTGAGTGCGCAAAGAGGTCGTGGCTATGTGAATGCTGAAGATAATAAGCAAGACGATATGCCAATTGGTGTGATCCCAATCGACTCAATCTATACCCCAATCACACGAGTAAACTACCATGTTGAAGGTACTCGCGTAGGTGAAAGTGATCAGTTTGATAAATTGACACTTGATGTATGGACAGACGGCTCTATTTCGCCAGAAGATAGTGTGAGTTTGGCAGCTAAAATTCTAACTGAACATTTAAATATCTTCGTTAACCTCACTGAAGAAGCTCGCGAAGTCGAGATCATGGTTGAGAAAGAAGAAACGAAGAAAGAAAAAATGCTTGAAATGACAGTTGAAGAGCTTGATTTATCTGTACGTTCATATAACTGCTTGAAACGAGCAGGCATCAACACAGTTGAAGAATTAACGAACAAAACAGAGCCTGAAATGATGAAAGTCCGTAACTTAGGTAAGAAATCATTAACTGAAATTAAGCAAAAACTAAATGAATTAGATTTATCACTAAAAGAAGAAATTTAAAAACACTGAATTGTAGGTAAGGAGGATTTCAACTAAATGGCAAACCGTAAATTAGGACGTACAAGTTCACAAAGAAAAGCAATGTTACGTGATTTAGTGTCTGACTTAATCATTAACGAACGTATTAAAACAACAAAAGCACGTGCTAAAGAAGTTTCAAAGTTAGCTGACCGATTAGTTTCTTTAGGTAAACGTGGAGACTTGCATGCACGTCGTCAAGCGGCAAAAGTTTTACGCAACGAATTAGCAACTGTTGAAGAAACAGAAGAAGCAATTATTGTGGAATCTGTTGTTCAAAAATTGTTTAACGAGATTGCTCCTCGTTTTGAAACACGTAATGGTGGTTTCACTCGCGTACTGAAAACTGAACCCCGTCGTGGAGATGGTGCACCAATGGCTATTCTTGAATTTGTTGAAGAAGTGAACTTTGACGCAACAGAAGAACCAGAAGTCGCTGAAGAAGAAGCAGAAACAGAAGAAAACGAAGCATAATCGTTTGAACTGAATATATACAATGACTCACTTTTTATGATGTATAGAGAGCGTTATGATGATGGATAAAACCAAGTGTCTAGCTCTAGTTTCTCCTAGGAGCTCTCTCCTAGGAGAAGCATATATATCAGAAAGTGATTTTTTGTTTATTCTCATCAATGGAGTAATTGACTACTTATATATGTACAGGAGTAAATACTATGAGCCTAATCTCACTTCAAAATATTTTTTACCGTTATAGTCAAAATCAAGAGAGTTACGTTTTAAATGATGTTTCTTTAGCTATCGAAAAAGACGAATGGATCACAATAATTGGAGCAAACGGCTCTGGTAAATCTACTCTTGTTAAAACTTTAAACGGATTAAATGTCCCGGAAAAAGGAACCGTATGCATCGATGGTCTAGAATTAAATGAAGAGAATATCTGGACGATCCGACAGAAGGTAGGGATGGTTTTTCAAAATCCAGACAACCAGTTTGTCGGTTCTACTGTTCAGGATGATGTCGCTTTTGGCCTGGAAAACTTAGGGATGCCTCGAGAAGAAATGATCGTCCGAATTGGTGATGCTTTGAGGCGCGTAGGAATGGAAAATTTCAAAAGAATGGAGCCGTCTCGCCTCTCAGGGGGACAGAAACAGCGTGTGGCTATTGCGAGTGTTTTAGCCTTAAGACCTGAAATTATCGTATTAGACGAAGCGACAAGCATGTTAGATCCAAAAGGTCGTGAAGAAGTCATGCAGACGGTAAAAGCGATTAAGGAAGAAAGCCAAATGACGGTCATCTCGATTACTCATGATATTAATGAAGCTGCTCAAGCCGACCGCATTTTTATAATGGACCAAGGGCGCATTCAATATGTTGATCGTCCTGAAGAAATATTTAAGCTCGGGGAGGAATTAATTGATCTGGGTTTAACGGTTCCCTTTGTTGAGCAATTAAAAAATGAACTGTCTCAACGAGGTCTAGACGTTCCCGAGGAATATATGACAGAAGAAAGGTTGGTGGAGTGGTTATGGAAATACAATTTAAAGACGTAAATTTTATCTACCAGCCCAATACCCCTTTTGAAAACCATGTGCTGCACGATATCAGCTTTACAATTAAAGAAGGCAGCTACACGGCAATTGTTGGCCATACGGGCAGTGGAAAATCCACCATTCTTCAGCATTTTAATGCCTTGAAAATCCCAACGACCGGCAGTGTTCGGCTTGGAAACCTTGAAGTTTCTGCAGGCAAGCGGCCTGAGAACATCAACGACATTCGCAAAGAAGTGGGTGTTGTTTTCCAATTTCCAGAAGCGCAGCTTTTTGAAGAAACCATTGGCAAAGATATCGCATTTGGACCGCAGAACTTTGGTGTCTCTGAAGAAGAGGCATTAAAGCGAGCGAAAGACATCTTACCGGTTGTGGGGCTGGATGAATCTTTTATGGACCGGTCTCCGTTTGATTTATCCGGAGGCCAAATGCGGCGTGTAGCGATAGCGGGTGTTTTAGTCATGGAACCGAGTGTGTTAATTCTAGATGAACCGACCGCCGGACTTGATCCAAAAGGCCAGCTTGAGATGATGCAGTTATTCAAAAACCTTCACGAAACCCAAGATATTACCATTGTGCTTGTCACCCACCAAATGGAAGATGTGGCCAACTATGCCGATCAGATGATTGTTTTAGACAGCGGGAGAATTGTTGAGCAGGGAACGCCCCGCGAAGTATTTAAACGCTCAGAATGGCTGCAGTCTGTCCAGCTGGATGTTCCAAAGCCTGTTGAGTTTGCCCAACTTCTTTCTAAAAATGAAAAGTGGACGCCTGAAGAAGTTGCTTTAACGCTGGATGAATTAGCCGACTTTATTATGGACAAGGTGGGTGACTAAAATGGATAAAATTGTTCTTGGTCAGTATATCCCTGGTGATTCTTGGATTCACCGGCTGGATCCACGGTCTAAACTTACTGCTGCCGTCTGGTTTATTTTGCTTATTTTTATGGCGAGCCATTGGTGGACAGTTGCTCTGCTTGCACTTACTGTATTCGTTGCTGCTCAGCTTTCTAAAATCCCCATTCGATATTATGTTGATGGATTGAAACCTTTGCTGCTTTTGATTTTGATTACTGTATTCTTTCAGCTTCTTTTTGCGCAAGGAGAGACGGTTCTCTTTGAGATTGGGTGGCTGCAAATCACGCTAGAAGGCCTGGAAAGTGCTCTTTTAATCATTTTAAGGTTTATTATGATTGTTCTGATGTCGACCATTTTGACACTGACCACAACGCCACTTGAGATAGCGGATGGGATAGAAGCACTGCTCAACCCGCTAAAAAAGTTTAAAGTTCCCGTACAAGAGATTGCTCTCATTTTATCGATTGCTTTACGTTTTGTTCCTACTTTAATGCAAGAAACGGAAAAAATTATGAATGCTCAAAGAGCGCGGGGAGTCGACTTTAGTGCTGGAAGTTTAGTTGAACGAATGAAAAAAGTCGTCCCTTTGCTGATTCCGCTGTTTATCAGCTCCATTGATCGTGCCGACCAGTTAGCGGTAGCGATGACTGCGCGCGGTTATCGCGGAGGGGATTCACGAACGAAACTGAGACAATTGATCTGGTCAAAGAGAGATACTTTCCTGATGTTATATTTTGCGGCATTGACCATTCTCTTCTTATTGGCCCAATTTAACGTTATTTGATTTGAGAACAGGAGAAACAATGATGGAGACTGTACGCTATAAAGCAACAATCGCTTATGATGGGACGGATTTTTCAGGCTTTCAGATCCAGCCAAATGCGCGAACAGTACAAGGTGAGATAGAAAAAGCTTTAAAGACAATCAACAAAGATACATTCACCCGTATTCATCCTGCGGGACGTACGGATGCTGGCGTACACGCGAAAGCCATGGTTTTCCATTTTGACTTTCCGCGTTCAATCCCTAAAGACGGGGTATTTAAAGCAGTAAATGTGCTTACGCCTTCCGACATCACTTTGCTGACACTCGAAGAGGTGACCGACGAATTTCATGCCCGTTACCATGCGCTTAAAAAAACTTATACTTACCGAGTAGACAACAACCGCTTGCCTGATCCTTTTACCCGAAACTTCAAGCTACATCACCCTTATCCGATGGACAAGGAAAAAGCACAGCACGCATTAAATGTTTTAATAGGTACGCACGATTTCACAAGCTTCTGCTCCGTTAAAACGGACAAAGAAGACAAGGTCCGCACCATCTATGAAGCGAGTGTTGAGGTGGATGAGAAGACAAATGACTGGATCTTTACGTTCACTGGTGATGGCTTTCTGTACAATATGCTGCGGATTATTGTCGGCACTGTGCTGCCTATTGCGGATGGCAGAAGAGAAGTAAGTGTAATGAAAGAGATTTTAGAAGCGAAAGACCGCGAGGCGGGCGGACAGACCATTGCTCCAAATGGTTTATACTTGGAAGAAATCCATTACAGGATGGATGAATGGTTACTTGAAAAAAATAAAAAAAGCTTGCTAAAGCATTGACATTAAGCAGGATTAGGAGTAATATTATTGATGGTATTGTTTACCACCATGATAAGCCCCGTAAACTTATTGTGATAAAACAATGATCTTATGATACTGAAGAAAATGATTTATACCTTTTGGGACAAGCTATAAATTGTTTTTATTAAAAACGAAGAATCTAGAAATTATTTTGGAGGGAAAAACTAGTGCGTACTTATATGGCTAAAGCAGCTGAAATTGATCGTAAATGGTACGTTGTAGACGCTACTGACATTTCTTTAGGTCGTCTTTCAACAGTTGTTGCATCAATTTTACGCGGTAAAAATAAACCAACTTACACACCACACGTTGATACTGGTGATTATGTTATTGTCGTTAACGCTGAAAAAATTCAACTGACAGGAAATAAAGCATCAGATAAATTATACGCTCGTCACTCAGGCTATCCAGGTGGTTTAACACAAACATCTGCTGGAGAAATGCGTGAGAAAAATGCGCGTCGTTTAATTGAAACATCTATTAAAGGCATGCTTCCTAAAAACTCTCTTGGACGTGCAATGATTAAAAAGCTACATGTTTATTCAGGTCCAGAGCACAAGCATTCAGCACAACAACCAGAAAACTTAGACATTACAAACTTGATTTAATCTTAAGGAGGGACATCCACATTGGCACAAGTACAATATTTTGGAACTGGTCGTCGTAAAAACTCTGTTGCTCGCGTTATTTTGACACCAGGAACAGGTAAAATTGAATTAAACGGTAAAGACATTGCAGAATACTTACCGTATAACTATTTACACACAATCATTAACCAACCATTTGTTGCAACTGACACAAAAGGCAGCTACGATGTTAAAGTTAACCTTCATGGCGGAGGTTATGCAGGGCAAGCTGGAGCAGTTCGTCACGGAATTGCACGTGCTTTATTAACTGTAGACCCTGATTTCCGTGCACCATTAAAAGCAGCTGGTTACTTAACACGTGATTCAAGAATGAAAGAGCGTTACAAACCAGGTCGCCGTAAAGCGCGTAAATCACCACAATTCTCAAAACGTTAATTGCTGGAACCGTTGCGAATTTATTCGCATATGGATACAGTGGCTTAGATTGTTCGAAGCAGAGCGGGTTTACAATCTAAGTAGGCGTTAAATGGACCGAAGATTTCGAAAAAATCAAGGACCATTCAACTAAACAGAATATGTGTTATCAGAGAACTTCTTCTAAAGAAGTTCTCTTTTTTTATCTATCATCCACTGAGCGGGTGATGCCTTCCTACTGCGTAAGCATGGAGAGTTTTTGCTAATTCGTTTTCCTAAGGCTATAATCAGAGAGCAAGAGTATGGAGTATTGAATGAAGTCGTTAGCCATAATTTGGAAATAAACGGAAAGAGGTCAAAAAATGTCAAAATTAAGATTAGGAACAATCGGAACAAGCGGGATTACCGAGCAATTTATTGAGGCAGCTGTGCAAAGTGGAGAGTATAGTCTGGAAGCTGTTTATTCTCGCTCTCACGAGAAAGCGTCAGCCTTTAAAGAAAAGTTCTCTGCTGTGAAGGGATATGCAGATTGGGAGGCCTTTTTAACTGATCCAGAGATAGATGTTGTTTATATTGCTTCACCGAACAGCCTGCATTTTGAGCAAACCAAGCAGGTGCTCCAGCACAAGAAACATGCCATCGTTGAGAAACCAATGATCACTTCTCTGGCTCATTGGGATGAACTGCTAGCCGTAGCTAAACAGCAGAATAAAATGATTGTGGAAGCCGCCAGACATATTTATGAACCGAATTTTGTCAAGGTCACTGAAATGATACAAGCTCTGCCTGAAGTGTACGGGGCTTCTTTAACTTACAGCAGTTATTCCTCCCGCTATGACAATGTGCTCAGAGGAGAAGAGCCGAATATCTTCTCTCCCAAGTTTGATGGAGGAGCGACCAATGATCTTGGCATTTACGTGGTGTATGCTGCTTTGCGATGGTTCGGGAAGCCGAATAGTGTGCATGCATTTGCCCAAAAAATTAGAACCGGTGTGGACGGAAAAGGAACTGCTATTTTAAGGTATGATGATTTCGATGTCACCCTCCACTATGGAAAGATGAATACTTCAACCCACGGAACAGAAATCTACGGCCCCGACTATACACTTGTTTTAGATAGTATAACAGGTCTCTCAGGAGCCAAGCTAGTGGACGCACGCACGAAAGAAGACGAAGAGGTGCTTTTGTCTTCAGTTTCCGAAAATCCTCTGTTATGGGAAGCTGAGGCCTTTGCAGAAATCATGAATAATTTTGAGGCTACTGAAAGCCAAGATACGCTCAAGGAATGGCTGTCTCTCTCTAAGCAAGTGCATGAAGTCCTCGAAGAAATGAGACAACAAATGAATTAGGTTTCCCCTCACATTCCTCAAAAAATGAGACTCGAACAATTCTCTGTTCATCAGGTTACCCTCCCAAGACAATGCTCGCCACATTGTTTTTTGGGCGTTTTTTAAAAGCCTGCTATGAGAATAAACAGTTTTTAAGAAGGAAGAATTTCTAATTTAGAAATTTATTGGACAAAATATTTCTGCTGTGTATAATAAGTGCAAACAAACAGGAGGCAAGCGATATGGAATCCGAGAATGAAAAGCAGCAGACGGTAGAGAACTCCTTTGAAATGGAAATTGAAGCATCTTATACATTGAATTTTTTAATCTATATTCAAAATGTTTATTTAAATCAAAATAAAGAAGATTTCAAGTTTCCGTATCTGTCAAAGAAATTACTCTTTAAAAAAGATTTCGAAAAACATTATATAGAGTTATGGGATGAAGTGACTGAGG
Source organism: uncultured Carnobacteriaceae bacterium (assembly GCA_964555455.1). Lineage (GTDB taxonomy): Bacteria > Bacillota > Bacilli > Lactobacillales > Carnobacteriaceae_A > Atopostipes. The sequence goes on along the minus strand of CAZKSU010000025.1, from coordinate 1,468 downwards.
ACTTGGCAAAAGGAGATGTTTCAGCTGACATTAAATATTTTTATGATGAAAGAGAATTATTTTATCAGCGTCTTTTAGAAAATAATATAGAAAATATGATGATCTTTTTTGAAGTTTATGAAGCTTTTCAGACTTGGTGGGATAGCTTTATCGGCAAGTTTACGCTAGAAAGATCGGTTGAAGAAGATGCGCGGAAACTGTACATAGATTTAGAGAATTGGCTGTTGGAAGAAGGAAAGAATCCAGCAAAACGTCTCTGTATTCATTTAATCTATGACGAATGTGAATTGTCGATTCCAGATATTTACCCTTATTTTGTGATCGTCCCTATCCAAACCTTTTCCATCCGACAGGCGGAATTAACACCTTTAGTACAAAAAAGCCTGATATAACCTGTATCTTGCGACAGAATCCAGCTAGATTCATGCATCCATTAAGTGGGTCTTAGGCTCATAAAAGTATTGCACCTTTACTCATTTTTTGGTACCTTGAAGGGACTAATTAAAAAGGAGCAAATATTTCATGAATTGGTTATTACTCGGACAAATTTTCTTGATCAATTTGATCTATATTACTTTAAATACCTTACGTGTTATTTTAACCATGCGCGGTTACCGGAAAGTGGCTCCGGTCATTGCTGTTATAGAAGTGACGATTTATACAGTAGGACTGTCTATAGTGATGCAATATCTATCCAATCCGATTTATTTAATAGCCTATGCGCTCGGTTTCGGGGTAGGCATCTATACGGGCATGATGATTGAAGACCGCTTAGCCTTGGGGTATTCAGTGATACAAATTATTACCGATAGTTTAGACCATTCGCTGGCAGAGAGTCTGCGCAGCTTAGGCTATGGGGTTACTATTGAGCGGGGTTACGGGCGAGATGGCGAGCGTTTGATACTGACTGTCTTATCGCCGCGTACTACGGAGAGACAGCTTTATAAAGCGATTGATCAACTGAGTCCGTCTGCCTTCTATTATTCTTCGGAAGCCAAATATATCCAAGGCGGCTTCTTATCGAAGAAAGTCAATCAGCAAGAGCTAGCGGATGCGCCGTTGCCGGAAGATATTGTTCCGATTGAAGAGTATGTCACCAAAGAAGACTATCAAGAAGCGGATGCCGTGACGCAAACAAATTCTAAATTAAAATAGATTGGCTAATCATTTGAAAGCTCCTTCAGTTGAAGGAGTTTTTTTATTTACTATCAAACACCGGTTATTCATGTCTTTATAAGTTCAAAAGAGCGGATTAAAAGGCTAGAGATACCTAGAACTTCTCCAAAATGAGTTATCCTGTAGAATGAAACAAATAACTGACTATTTATCTTGACTTCGAAGTATTGGCATGGTAAGATGTATCTTGTATTCGAGATATATCGAAACAAAAATCATTTTATCAAGAGGAGAATATATACATGTCACAATTCACAGATTTAGTTAAAAACCGTCGTACGCACTACGCGAT
>CAZKSU010000024.1:10592-16276 GCA_964555455.1 uncultured Carnobacteriaceae bacterium | reverse complement strand
CATCTTTTCTTTTATAGAAGTCGGCTGACTTTTTAAACCAAGAGATTTGCTCCGGTAAAATCCAGGCGTAATAGCTATATTCTGTATTCGAATAATCACCAGAATCTATGACATAAAAAACTTGTCTGATTTCATTGTGTTCAGAACCCCACAGCTCAATCACATAATTCTCCCGATCTTCAATAACAGAAGCCTGCTTTTTGGGCACTGGGAATCTCGCCTGCTGATTAAATAGCTCGCGAAGCTCTTCTCTTGAAACATTCTCCTCCGCATCATGATTTCCAAAGGTAATCGCAAAAGGAATCTCAAATTGATTCATGAATTGGACGAAATGTTCAAAGCTTTTTTTAGGATTCGGCGCTTGATGTTCTTTCATTGAATAAACAATATCTCCAGTGAATATCAATAAATCAGGAGAGGTCTCATGAATGACGTTTTGTATGCCAGCAAACGTCTTTTCATCTTCCTTATTCATTGGGTATTCGCCTAAATGTAAATCAGTAAATTGGATAATTTTGAATTGCCCATCTTTGTTGTAACGCAAAGTCACTTTTTAAACTTCCTCTCTTCATACAAAAGGACAACAGCCATCGTTGTCCTTTAAGTTTTTAATGAATCACTGAATATAGATGATATCTTTTTTTAGAACATACAAATCTATAACTTCTCCATCTTCCCGGAAATTGACACTCCGATTGAGGATATCCACAACCATTTCTTCACCGTTTACCTCGACAAAGAAGCGAAGCAGCGAACCTAGCATCGAAGAGCGACGAACCGTACCTTGTAAATGAAACATCTCTCCATCCAATGGATAGAAATGAATCGTTTCTGGCCGAACAGCAATTAATGACGTTCGAGGCTGCTCTTTAAAAATATGGGCAAATTGTTCCGAGCTGTATTTATTATGGTTCCCTATAAACCCAGCAACAAAATCACTTTTCGGTGCACGGTAAATTTCCGAAGGTGAACCTTCTTGTTCGATATGGCCATTATTCATTACAAAAATTTTTTCAGACATCGTCATCGCTTCTTCTTGATCATGAGTGACTAAAATAACCGTAATCCCTAAATTATGTTGAATATCTTTAATCTGCTGGCGAAGGTCCACTCTAATTTGAGCATCCAAAGCGGAAAGCGGCTCATCTAAAAGCAAGACATCGGGTTCTGTCACCAATGACCGTGCCAATGCTACACGTTGCTGCTGGCCACCAGATAATTCGCGAGGATAAGCTTGTTCTTTTCCTTTCAAACCGACTAATTCGATCATTTCAAGTGCTTTGAGCTCTTGTTCTTCATGGGCTATGTTTTTAATGGCCAAGCCAAATTTCACATTTTCAAGGACGGACATATTTGGGAACAATGCATAATGCTGGAAAACCATTCCTAAATTCCGATCTCTAGGTTCGAGATTGGTGATTTCGCGTCCGTTAATACTGATTTCGCCTGCATCAATTTCCTCCAGCCCAGCAATCGAACGCAGTAAAGTACTTTTCCCGGAACCAGAAGGACCCAAGAGCGTGTTTAATGTGCCCTCTTCCATCTGCAGTGCCAGATCTTTCAAAACGACATTTTCACCATAACTTTTTGTTAACTGGTTAATTTTTATATAATCCATTCCTATTCTTACCCCTCTTTTTGTTGAATGATCGCTTGTTTTGTCGATCGATTGATTAAATTCAGGCCGATGACTGTCATGACAGTGACAATCAAGAAGTAACTGACTACAATTGCGGATGTATAGTGCCCACTTCTAGTCATATTTTGACGCAGGAAAATCTGGATATTCGGAAACGCTCCCCCGACTAACAGATTTAAAATACCAAACTCCCCAAATAACGTACTGAATCTGAACAATGCGGATGCAATAATGCCATTGCGAATATTCGGCAAGATGACTTTTCTAAAAGCTTCAAATTTTGTGGATCCTAGAATTTCTGCGGACTCCATTAATGTACTGGCATTTATGGCTCTTAAGCTATTCCGTGTCCCTAATTGGATCATAGGGAATCCGCCCACTATGTAAGATCCAATAACAAATACTAACATCGGTACCCCCAGTCCACTGTATGCGCTCATTAACGACATGGCCGAAATGACGGCCGGAACGGCAAAAGAAGCAATCACCAAAAGATCCATCAGCCACATCCATCGTGGATGATAGACATAGACAACAAATATCGTAGGCACGACAAGAATCACGGTGCCTAAAGTACCGATTAATGCTAGGAAAACGGTCCGCAGCATAGCGCCGTAAAAGTCAGCATCTTGGAACAATTGAACAAACCAATCTAAAGTGAGCCCTTGAGGAAGAACGGTTGTCGTCCAACCCGTTGAAATCGAATAAAGGAACGTACCCGCTAAAGGGATTAAAAGATACAGAACAATACCTATGACTGCAATAGAATAAAAAATCTTGGTTAAAAAAGTTTTGTTTTTCATGATTAAGCGGTCAACCTCCTGTTTCGATCAATAATCCATTGGCTAAGTCCCATGTTGATTAATAGAATGACCCCTAAAACCACGGCAATAGCCGAACCCACTTCTGGCAGGGCAAAAATATCACCTTGGATGGTATTTGCGATATTGATTGCAATCATATTTACACTGGATCCCGTTAAGGCAACCGCTGTATCATAAGTTCCGATAGCATTTGCAAACATCATCGCCAAGACACCCATTAAACTTGGGAAAAGAACAGGTAAACCGATTTTTATCCAATATTGGAGAGAAGTAGCGCCTAATAAAGACGCTGCTTCCCGCCAATTTTTATCCAATGCATCATAAATTGGAAGCAATAAAGTAATCCCCATTGGTATTTGAAAGTAGATAAAACCAATCATTAAACCAGAAATGGAATACACACTGAAATCACCCAATATATCCCAGCCCAACGCATTTGTTAAATTCGTAATAATTCCCGCATTTCCCAATAACAGAATCAAACCAAAAGCCAACGGAACACCTACGTAGTTCGCTGTCAGATTCGCCAGTGTTAAAAAGAAACTCTTTAGCCGCGGCATATACGAATAAACCGCGTAAGTGGCTAGAACGGTAATGATCAATCCGATAATACTAGAGACAATAGCAAGCAAGACTGAATTCTGAAATCCACTGATGTACTGGTACTCAGTGAATATCCGAATATAGTTGTCAAGAGTAAAAGCCCCTGTGCTCGTATCTTGAAAGCTTGAAATTATCATCACTAATGTTGGATAAATTAAAATCCCAATCACCAGTAAGAAGAATATCCCCATAATCACATAAAAACGATTGAGGCCTTTTCTTTTCTTCATCTCTTTACTCCTTCCATAAACTCCGCTTAATTCATTTGACTAATTACATTCTCTTGCCATAAGTTCCCTAATTGAGGCAACAGTTCATCCCAAGCTTGAGAGTCTTCGATTGGGTAAACCTTTGCATCTTCATACTCACTATCCGGCAACAAGGCTTCTGCCGCATCTTCATCCAGTTCTACATCGCGAATTGGTCGAGCGTATCCGCGCGCCAAGTTATTTTGGCCTTCATCTGAAAGGATATACTCGCGGGCTAGGGCTGCTGCATGAGGGTTTTTAGAATAACGATTTAAAATTGTCGTATACCCCGACATTGCTGCCCCATCTTGAGGGATCACTACTTCAAATCGTTCCGCACCTAATTCTTCTTGCATCGCTAAAGCATTAAAGTCCCACATAGCAACTACTTGATGCTCGCCTGCTTCCATTGTAGCCGTGTCATGACCTTGTACGCTTAAGCGTCCTTCAGAAGCTACTGTTCCAAAGAAATCCAAACCAGGTTGTAAATCTGTTTCGTCTCCTCCAAAGGCAACAGCTGCAGATAATAAAGCAAATTGATCTTGGTTACCAGAGCTCACATCACCGATTGTAAATTGGTAATCCCCATCTAAAACTTCTTTCCATGAGGAAGGAACTTCACCATTGGTAGCTTCAGTGTCCACTACAAATGCCATCGTTCCTGTATAGGAGAGCATCCAGTTTCCTTCACCCTCTGGATCTTTTGCCCAGTCTGGTATTTCGTCATAATACGACGTTTTATAAGGCAAGAGTAAACCACGCTCGACAGCTTCTGGTCCAAACGCAATGCCTACATCTCCGATGTCTGCGGATGCATCGTCTTTTTCATTTTCAAAAGTCGCTAATTCTTCAGCAGATGACATATCGGTATCCGTATGATCGAGCCCGTACTCTTCACTCAAGTCATCCCATGTTTCTTCCCAGTTTGCCCATGAGTCAGGCATACCTACAGAGTGTACTTCTCCTTCTTCCTTGGCAGCTTCTACAATTTCTTCCACAGATAATTCGTTTAAATTTAACTCATCGTTTGCTGCTACATCCTCTCCGCCACATGCAGCTAACACTAATGCAGATACACCTAATATGGATACTGATGATAAACGCTTCATAATTTTATTCATTTTTAATCCTCCAAAGTTTTATTGGCTATATTTGAGCCACAACCAATTTAGCAAATGAATGTAAATTCCAAACACCTTTCATGTAAATTTAAGGTTAATCAATGTAAAGCTTTGTAAAGTTTTGTCAAAAACATTCCCTTTACATTATTTGTCGGGTATATTTCACTTAGTACCATATAAAATAAGTATTGGAGAGGAATAAAATGCTTAAAGAAAATCGACAATTAAAAATTTTAGAGTTAGTCAATGAGCAAGGTTCAATCCGTACAGCAGAACTGACAAAGTTGTTCCAAACAACTCGTCAAACCATTCATAATGATTTGGAATTATTAAGCCAAGATGGAAAACTGAAGAAAGTCTATGGAGGAGCAATTAAAGTCAATAAATCTGAAGAACCTTCATTGGAATCTAGACGAGTAGTAAATCGACTGGAAAAGGAGCGAATAGGTTATGCTGCCTCCCGATTTATCACAGAGAAAGACACGATTTACCTGGATGTCAGTACGACTGTCAATGAAATGATTCCCTATTTATATGCATTTGAACATCTGACAATTGTTACAAATTCCATAGAGGCCGCTTACTTGCTGAGTTCAAATACAAGTTTTGATATCTTAATGCTTGGTGGTCGTGTCAGGAATAAAGATTATGCGACAGAAGGAAGTTTGGTTATGCATTCCTTAGAGAATATCTACGTAGATAAAAGCTTTTTCGGTGCTGGCGGGGTCTCTACTCATGCCGGGATTACAGATTATCATTTTACCGATTCTCTGCTTCGAAAAAAATTAATGGGAAATTCTTCTGAAGTTTATGTGCTTTTTGATTCTTCTAAATTAAACACGGTCACTATTTCAAAATTCGCCGATCTACAAGAAGTTCATAAACTTATTACATACAATCTAAAGGATAAAGATTTCTTGAGGTATCTGCTCGAAAAAGAAATTTCATATGTGGATGCAAAAGATTATGATCAGGAAGAATCCTAATGTTCCTACCAAAAGATTTAGTCTTTCTATAGACAGGAAACAGGAAAAAAAGAGAAACTCCTAAATGGAATTTCTCTTTTTTAACTTTCTCTAGACTACTGATTTATTTGGACTACCCAACTTCCAACAAGAAGATCTATTAAGTGTCTTTTATCTTTTCTTACAAAAACCATTAGTATATATAAAGCGGCTAAACTCATCGCTAAAGCAAATAAGATGATAGATAAAGGTGTTTCGAAGCCATTATAAAAACCATTAATCGT
>CAZKSU010000024.1:0-10492 GCA_964555455.1 uncultured Carnobacteriaceae bacterium | reverse complement strand
CAAATAAGATGATAGATAAAGGTGTTTCGAAGCCATTATAAAAACCATTAATCGTCCCTATATGTCCAAGCTGCCAAGGTAAAAACTTCAAACTATTTCGCAAGAAACTTCGGTACAATGGAAAATTTTTATAGAGAATCTTTAAATGTACTTTTCTTTTTCCCCAGGAAGCAAAGGGAGTCTTTCCTTCCATAACTGAAAAGATAATAATAATAGGAACAATAGAGGTCATAGTAGCCATCATTTGGGATTGAAAGTGTGTAAATTTGGGGACTCCATTGAATACTAGTAAATAAAAGCTTATTGTCACAATAAACAAGATCAGCAAGTATAGGCAGATAAATAACCAGTCTAAAAGTAAAGCTTTTATTCTGAGCGAGTTAGTTGAAACTTTAGTAGCCCTATCTTTATGCATAGTCATAATATTTCCCTCCATGGAGGCTGCTGGAATAGAAAAGCCAAAAAGTTGCATTCATCTTGCTTCTATTTCTATTATATCTTCTTTTTTATAAAAAAAGGAGTAAACAGGATCCTGTCTACTCCTAACATTATTTTTAAGACTCTTAAATATTCTGAAAGTTTCTTAAAGTGTTCCATGGAAAACTTCGTAGTCTAATTCGTCTTCATCCGCTGCAATAACCATGGCTACTAAGGCATCAATAATAGTGTTCATTGGTGTTCGTATCATGCCCGTGAACCATTCAATGCCGGCTAACAGCCCAATAGAGGCAACTGGCAAGCCTAGATATGGAACAACAATCGTCAACGCCACGATGCCTCCCCCGGGAACCGTTACTGTACCCAATGTAGCTAATGAAGAAAGGACCACAGCATAAATCAAGTAACTGATTGGCATGTCGATGCCATAGAATTGAGCTAGGAATACGACGGCAATTCCTAAATACATAGATGTGCCGTTACTATTTAGAGCTGTTCCTAGAGGGTTAACTAGGCCATTGATGCGGTTTGACATCCCAAAGAGTTTTTCCGAATCTTCCATTTTGGTTGGCAAAGCCACAGAAGAAGAGGTTGTTGTTACAGCAATAATAAACATATTTCGTGCTTTTTTAATCGCGTGCCAAGGATTTACTTTTGCTTTCAAACTTGTCACAATAAAAACAAGCGCAAGATGAACAGTGGCGGCCAACAGGAATACGCCTAAGAATTTCCCTAAGGATAGGATGACGTCTAAACCACTTGTCCCAACAACCTGAGCGGTAATTGCAAAGACTCCCACTGGAGCGAAATACATAACCAAACCGATCACTTTTTGAACCGCAGTGTTCGCATCTGTAACAAATTTGAGCATCATATTTTCAGGATTTTCTTTCATTATCATAGACAGACCTAAGCCGAATAAAATGGCAAAGACAATGACCTGGATCATGTTTCCTTCTGCTAATGCGGCCATGATATTATCTGGAAAGAAACCTAGAATCGTCTCATAAATGGTGGTATTTGGTGCAGAGACTGCCTCTGCTGGAACATCAGCGGTTACTCCCACTCCAGGCTGGAGGAAAAGCGCGAAAACCACTCCAATAGTTGCTCCAAGTACAGTGAGTCCTCCAAACCAAGTCATCATTTTAGCGCCTAGTTTCCCTAAATCAGCAGGATCTAAGCTACCCACCGCTTCAATTACGGCTAAGAAAATCATAACCGTAACAGACATTTGAATCAGACGAATAAAGATATCCCCAAGGATGCCAATCGGTTCAATGGCTGGTCCTACTACCAGTCCGGCAAGGGCTCCTAAAGCCATTCCTATCATAATCCAATTTGTTAAGCTAATACTTTTTAATTTATTTAACATTTAATCACACCTGTCTCCTTATTTTAGTACGCTAATCGTCTGAATGTTTCTGTTAGTGCTTCTAAACTCGGCACAATATCTTCAGCTTCTGTGTGCTCTTTCGGATTGTGGCTGATGCCATCTACCGAAGGAGTAAACAGCATGGCGGTCGGTACATGTGGAGCAAATATTTGCGGATCATGCCCTGCGCCTGAATGCATCACTTCATAGTTTAATTGAAGATCTTTGCTTACCTTCTCGATCGTTTTTACTAAATCTTCGTCCATTGGAACTGGAGATTCATCCATCCATTTGTTGATCTCTATTTCCAAACCTAATTCTTTTGCAATACTTCTCATCATTTCCTCGATTTTATCTGTAAAGGTATTTAAAAACTCTTGGTCGGTATGGCGGGCATCCATGGAGAAACTTACTTCCCCTGGAACCACATTGACCGTATTTGGCTTAGGATCTATCCGGCCAAATGTCAAAACCAATGGATTTCCGGCTGTTTTTGCTTCATCTAAACTTTGAGAAACAATTTTAGCCATACCTTCTACGGCATCTTTCCGATATGCCATCATGGTCGTTCCCGCATGGTTGGCTTGACCTTTCAAAACGATGTCCCAACGTTTTTGCCCTACAATTGCGTTAACAATACCTACATCGATTTTGTTCGCTTCAAGGTAATTTCCTTGTTCAATGTGCAATTCAATAAAGGCATCCATTTCACTAAATTGCGGTTCGCCCTCTAAAAAGCCAAAGCCCGCTTCCCGCATAGCCTCTTCAAATTTAATGCCGTCCGCATCTACAGTGCCTTCTACATCTTCTCTTTTTCCTTTACCAAAGATGTTTTTAGAACCCCAAAATGCATATGGAAACCGTGAACCTTCTTCTTCTGCCATTGAAATTAAACGGAGAGATTTTTTCGGCTGGCCTTCCTCTTCAATCAATTTTTTGATCGATAAGTAGCCCGCCATGATTCCAAGTTGTCCATCTAAACGCCCGCCATGTTCAACGGTATCTACATGCGACCCGGTAGCAATGACATGTTCAGGCTCTTCTGAGCCTCTGATCGTCCCAAATAAGTTGCCTACCGCATCATATTCCACTTCCATGCCGATAGCTCTCATTCTTTGTTCTAATGCCTTTTGAGCCTCTTGCCACTGCTCGTCATATAAAAGACGGGTCGTCCCTTTGACCTCTTTATATTTGGTAAAACTTGAAAGCCAATCTAACGCCTTATCTATTTCTTCTGGTGAAAATTTAATCATTTTAATTCCTCCTAAAGTTTAGTCTCTTCATCTATGCTCTTTATAAAGGTTATCCTTCTATTTTTACCTTTAATTCAAGATAAAAACACTAAAAAAAATATAAGCGATCTATTGAGATGGAATAAAGGATAACGATAAGACACAAGATCTTAATTTATTTAATCATCTACACATAACATAGTCGATTGCTATTTCTGACAAGCAGCATGAAGAGACAGGTCAGATTTTCTTGAGTTTTTTCAGACGGAAATTTAGCCATCCTCAGCCCTCCTAAAGTTTTAATTGATTGTTATGATCCCTATAAATTCTCTGCTAATTTTTATAATAGTTTGGTTTTTATCTTAAATTAAAGATAAACCCCTAAAAAAATTTATTGCTTTTTGTTTCGAATTCGAGATAATTGTAACAGAGACAAATATAAGATGCAAGGTTAAATTTATTTTTTGTACAAATTTAGAGAGAACATACCTGGCTTTTTAGAACGAATCCAAGTAAAAAAGTACTGTTACCTGAGCTTTCTCTAAAGACGCAGCTAGCGACCAAATAATATAAAAAGTCTTTTAATCTCTCGATTAAAAGACTTGATTTATTCGTACACTGATCGGTCATCCTATTTTTTCTAATAAGGCAACAGACTCGACATGGATAGTATGTGCAAACTGGTCAATGGGTTGAACCTTTGTTAAATCGTAACCGTAATTTCTCAACCATTTTAAGTCTTCCGCTAGTGTCTTAGGATTGCATGAAATGTAGACAATCTGGTGACTACCGTAGCGCCCAATGCTTCGCATCAATTTCCCGCCGGCCCCGCTTCGAGGCGGATTAATAAGCAACAAATCAGGTGTTTCCCAAGTTTCTTTCAACTTGTCTAATCCTTGGCGAGCATCACTTGCGAAGAAATGAGTATTCCTTATGCCGGCTTTTTCTGCATTTTCTTTTGCTGACTGAATCGACTGTTCAACATATTCTATACCCACTAATTCTTTTACTCTTTGGGCAAATGGCAAGCTAAACGTTCCGATTCCGCAAAAAAGTTCAAGTACCCTCATTTCTGGATGCACTTGAGCCATTTCCAGCGCTGACTGCACCATGACTTCGGCTTGAATTGAATGGGCTTGAAAAAACGTATCCAGATACAGCTTATAATGAATCCCATGTAGCATTTCATGAATATGGTCACGGCCGTATAACAGAGTTCGTCTCTCGGGGACCGGTTCATCGGAAACCTTCGTACTCTTCACCCACAACAGACTGGTTAAATCTTCAAAGCTTTCTGACAAATGCTTGGTTAAATCTGCAATTTCTTTAGTAAAATGCTCTGTAGACGCTGTCGCAAAAAGGGCAACCATTACTTCATCTGTTGCAGCGGATTGTCGGATAATCAGCTGCCGCAAGAACCCTTCTTTTGTTTCTTTATTATAGCCTAAAAATCCATATTTCTGCTGCCAATCTTGTACCGATTGTTTGATTTCAAGCATAACAAACGGTGCAAGGATGGAATCCTCCAAGTCAATAATGGTTTTGAAGTCTCCTTGCTCATGCATGCCAAGTTCTCCGTTTGGGCCAAAAGTAAAGGTCATTTTATTTCGATAATGATTGGGGTTTTTTAAGCCAACTATTGGTTTCACCAAAGAAGAAGCAAAATTTTCTTTTTCTAAAGATTTTTTTACGATCTTTTCTTTAGTTTGAAGCTGTGCTTCATATTTCATGTACTGTAGAGGCGCTCCGCCAGCAACTGATGCTTTTAAGGGCTTCGCCAAGTCGCGGTCTGGACTTGCCTCCAGTAGTTCAAAAGAATTAATCCGAGCCGTTTTACGTCCTTTCGCATTAGGAACTTCCACACGGACAATATCTCCAGGAACCGTATTTGGAATGGTTAGAGTCAGCCCTTTTCCAATGTTTCCGCGGCGATCAGGCGCATGTCTATATCTGGCTACTCCCTGTCCTTTAGTGTTTAAACGATGGACTTTCACTTTAAGAATTTCTGTAGGGTAATCCAAGCGTTTCAAATCATCACCTCATCTTGTTTCTTTGTATTATCCCTTATCTGTTAAATGCTTACAATCTTTTTTTGCCTTTTAACCATGAAATTCAAGTACTTGCCTTTTTTCTAAAGCTTTATAAAGAATGACCGCTAGTATGCTGCCCACAATGGTGGAGAGGAAAAAGGGGAGGATATAAGCAGTAAAAGCCACATCAGTGATTCCCATCCACCCTGCAACCACATAAGCAGCTAGACCGCCAAAAATAGAAGTTCCCCCTACTTCTCCGACAAAGGCTAAACTTACACGTTTTGTATACTTATAAAAGAGCCCGGCGAGGAAGGCGCCAAATATTGAGCCGGGAAATGCCAGTAATGTTCCCCAACCTAGCAAGTTCCGAAGTAAACTCGCTCCAAATGCAATGCCCACAGAATATATCGGACCTAACAAAATAGCCGATAAAACATTCACTAAATGCTGGATGGGAGCACTTCGGCTGCCTAGTATCGGAAAAGAAAACAAAGAACTGACTACGGCAATAGCTGTCAATAAACCGGCCAAAGAAACGCTCCTTGATTGCTGAATATTATTCAAACGAATTCTCCTTTAATTGTTCAATGGTGTGTGAGATATTTTCACTTCTGGCAATGGCAGAGATAACAGATACTCCGTCGACGCCGGCCTTGCGAACTTCAGCAGCATTTTCAGCAGAAATACCGCCAATGGCTACAACGGGAAGGCTTCTTCCTTCACCAATAATCTTTGTCATGCCTTCTATACCTAACTCCGGATCCGTATTATCTTTTGAAGAAGTAGTAAATACAGGTCCTAGTCCAATATAATCTAATCCTTCGACAGTCTCGGCCTCCGCCACTTCTTGAGCGTTAGAGGTCGAAAGCCCTACAATTGTATCCGGTGAAACCCGTCTCAGGACTTCCTTTATGGGCGCATCTTCCTGCCCTACATGAATGCCATCCGCTTTGATTGCAAGCGCTAGTTCAACGTCATCATTTACAACAAAAGGGATTTGGTATTCTCGACATAACTCTTGGCATTTTATAGCTAGCTCTCTCTTCTTTACAGGATCCTCTTCCAAACTGTTCTGTCCTTTTTCTCGAAATTGGAACATCGTGACGCCTGCCTGCAGAGCCTCTTCTAGCACTGCATATAAATTTCCGTTCGGCACATCTTGACTGCCAGCTATAAAGTAAACATTCAGGTCTTTTCTCCTCATCTTCTACCCTTCTTCCTTTTTACGATAGGCCCAATGGTTCGTCGGTCCATGGCCATGGCCGATATCAACCCCATCTAAGATGGCTGTATGGACAAAATCGATTCCAATTCCAACGGCTTCTTCCATCGATTTTCCTTTGGCCAGTTCAGCGACAATACAAGAAGCTAAGGTATCTCCCGTTCCGTGTGTATTCTCTGTAAATACCCGTTCATTTTCAAACCATTGTTCTTCGCCATTTTCTAAAAGCAAGCAGTCCGAAGTTATAGCGGATTGGGAATTTTCAAGATGTCCCCCTTTTAACAGCACATTTTTCGCGCCTTGTTTTTGGATAACCTTCGCTGCATTTTTCATTTCTTCTTTCGACTGAATGGAAAGACCTGTTATTCGTTCAGCTTCCGGGATATTCGGGGTGACGAGCGTGGCGAGCGGGACTAAGTAGTCGATGAGATCAGTAACCGCATGATCATCCATCAGAGCGGCCCCGCCTTTAGCAATCATCACTGGATCTAGAATATAAGGAATGTCCGGTCTTTTTTTTATTTCAGACGCGATGAGCCGGATATAGGGGCTTCCTACCAGCATACCCGTTTTCATCGCCGAGACTTCTAAATCAGAAAAAATAGAATCAAATTGTGCTTTGACAGCTTCCGGCGGCAGCGGATACGAGCCTTGAACGCCTAGAGTGTTTTGAGCGGTGACAGCTACAATAATGGACAGGCCAAAAACCTTTCGTTCTTGAAAGGTTTTTAAATCGGCTTGTATGCCTGCCCCGCCTCCTGAATCTGATCCGGCAATTGTCAACACTTGTTTCACTTTTTTCATTTATATTTCCTCCACAATCTTATAGTCAAGAATAACTTCTTCTGTCATGCTGTACAGCTCATCAATCAAGGTGCTTCTGAATGTGCCTGTTCCTCGCACACTCGGATGAGCTGCTGCTTTTTCCCCTGCAATAGCCAAGGTGAGATGGGCTTGAAGCAAGGCGTCCAGCGGCTGTTCTTCTGCAACAGCCAGAAAACTTCCAGCGACCCCGCTCAGCATACAGCCGGAGCCCGTAATCTGAGCCATCAACTCATGTCCATTTCTCACTAAATACGTTTTTTCTCCGTCTGTTAGAACATCTATAGCTCCTGATAGACCTACAAGACAGTTGTATTCTTTCGCGACACTTTTTGCTGCCTCCACAAGCTGGGCATCTCCTTCTCCTGCATCGACGCCTTTAGTTTTCCAAGTCATTCCTGCTAAAGTCGCTATTTCCCCCGCATTTCCTTTAATCGCTGACACATCTATTTCTTTAAGGAACTTTTGTATGGTTTCTTTTCGATAAGTCGTTGTTCCGACACCTACCGGATCTAAGATTACAGGCTTGCCTGCGCTATTTGCTGCCTGTCCAGCAAGATGCATGGCTTCTGCCACATCAGGCTGGATGGTTCCCGTATTCAGCACTAAAGCATCGGCTGCTTCTGCGATTTCTGTTACTTCTTTTGGATTCTCTGACATTATAGGGGAAGCGCCAAGGGCCAAAGTCACATTAGCCACATCATTTTTCACTACATTATTCGTTATATGATGAATCAATGGATTTTTCTCTCTAATTGTTTCTAAACCTTTTGCTTTTTTCAGCATATTATTCGCTCCTTCTCTTTACACACAAAAATAACCCTCCATGCATAGGCATAGAGGGCTTTTTTATTCAATAGACATACTGGCAGAATTCGCTGTTCTGTCAGTTTCTTCCCTACGCTAGCATTATCTAGATCAGGTTTTTTGGGTCAGGTTCTACCTTCTCAGCCCGTGGCCCCCCATGTGTGATGTATTCAATTGATTTCATTATACTATACTCGCAGCGAATATAAAGAAAACCATTACAGAGAGCGTTCTTCTTTTGCGAGCTGGTCTAGATCATAAGGTGTCTCTTGATAGGTTTCATTGAGCCAGTTGCTGAACAGAATATACGCATAGGAGCGCCAGCTCACTATCGGTTTTTGTGTCGCGTCGTTTTCCGGGTAGTAATTTTCAGGAATTTGAATGGACAAACCTTTCTCTTTATCTCTTTTATATTCCAGCTCTAATGTATACCGATCATATTCCAGGTGACCAAAGATATAGAGATCGCGGTTGTCTTTAGACGCGACCAAATCTGGTCCTAAGACGGCTTCTTCAGAAAGAATAGTCAATTCTTTTTCATCCTCGAGCTGCTTAGCATTCATAGTTGTGTGGCGAGATTCTGGAATCGAATACGAATCATTGAACCCGCGTAAAAAAGGAGAAGTCGAATCGATCACTTTGTAGTCATACACTCCGAATAACTTTTCAGTTAAAGGCAGTTTATCGATTCCATAATAATGATTTAAAGCAAACTGCGCACCCCAGCAGATAAAGAAACGAGAATATACCTGATTTTCTGACCATTTTAGAATTTCGACAAGTTCTTCATAATACGCCACTTCTTTAAAAGGCATCTGTTCCACAGGGGCGCCGGTGATGATTAAACCGTCGTAAGAAGAATCTTTAATTTCTTCAAAGGTTTTATAAAAATTCTCTAAATGCGTGGGCGAAACATTTTTGCTCTCATAGGAAGCCGTGTGCAAAAAATCCACTTCAATCTGCAGTGGCGTTCCCCCGATGAGCCGAAGCAGCTGCATTTCTGTTGTTTCTTTGGCGGGCATTAAATTGAGTATAGCAATGCGCAATGGTCGAATGTCTTGACTCAGGGCGCGTTTTTCTTGGATGACGTTTACGCCTTCTGCTACCAGGATATCTGCAACAGGCAAGCCTTGAACGACCTTAATTGGCATGTTAAATCGCTCCTAATCCTTTTTCTAAATCTGCAATTAAATCATCGACGTTTTCTAAACCAACAGACAGACGGACAGTTTCCGTCTCTACTCCTGCAGCTTTTAATTCTTCCTCTGTCAATTGACCATGTGTCATAGAAGCTGGATGAACCACTAAGGATTTCGAATCGCCCACGTTTGCAACCAGCGAAAAGAGCTCAATATTGTCGATAAATGTTTTGCCGCCTTCATAGCCGCCTTTAACGCCAAATGTGAAGACAGATGAAGCGCCTTTAGGCAGATACTTTTGCTTTAATTCATAGTACGGGCTCGATTCTAGACCGGCATATTTGACCCACTCTACCTTGTCATGGTTTTCTAAGAATTTGGCAATTTTTTCCGCATTTTCAACATGGCGCTCCATACGGACATGTAAAGACTCCAAACCTTGCAGAAACAACCAAGAGTTAAACGGTGTAATCGAAGCTCCCGTATCACGCAATAAACCTGCACGGATTTTTGTCGTATAGGCTGCTCCACCAAAAGCTTCTGCGAAACTTAAGCCATTATAAGTCGGATCGGGATCTGTTAAACCTGGGAATTTGTCATTTTGCGCCCAGTCAAACTGGCCCGATTCAACGATGACACCACCGATTGAAGTTCCGTGGCCGTTGATAAATTTAGTCGCAGAATGCACGACAATATCCGCACCGTGTTCAATTGGACGGAATAAGTAAGGAGTGGCGAAGGTATTATCAACAATTAAAGGAATCCCGTGTTTTTTCGTGACTTCCGCAAGGGCTTCAAAATCTGGAATATCTCCTTTGGGGTTCCCGATACTTTCGATAAATACCGCTTTTGTATTTTCCTGAATAGCGGCTTCTACTTCTTCGGGTTTATCGGTGTCCGCAAAAGATACCTCCACCCCATAATCAGGAAGCGTATGCGTGAATAGTGTGGATGTTCCACCGTATAAGTTTGTGGTAGAAACAATATGATCCCCGTTTTTTGCAATAGCTAAAACAGCATAAGTAATGGCTGACATTCCTGAAGCAGTAGCAACTGCTGCAGATCCCCCTTCTAACGTAGCGATGCGGGTTTCAAAAACAGATTGCGTCGGGTTGGTAATACGTGAATAAATATTTCCGCCTTTGGCCAAGGCAAATTTATCCGCACCGTCCTGTGTATCATCGAAAACATATGCCGTTGTCTGATGGATTGGCACGGCGTGCGCCCCTGTTTCATCAATCGTCTGACCAGCATGAATTGCATTTGTTTCAAATTTAAATTCACTCATTTGTTTTGTCTCCTTTGTTTAATAGGTAATGTTTGCAACAAAAAAAGCTTCCCCCTCTACAGATATGTAAAGGGTGAAAGCTTTATCACGGTACCACCTTTATTCATTGATTCATCGCTGAATCAACCTCGTTAAGTAC
>CAZKSU010000023.1:0-16323 GCA_964555455.1 uncultured Carnobacteriaceae bacterium | reverse complement strand
TATGGTCGGTCACTTCTCGGCCTTTGTCCGTCACTCGTTTAATCGAAAGATCCGATCGCCAGAACGGAACGGTTTCTACTGCAAGATAGTCATTTTTGATCAACCATTCTTCCGACACTTCCTCTACCCTTTCATAAAACTCAGCCACCTCACTTGCATGATCTTGCGACCACATTTCAAAAGCCTTCTCATCGACAACCGGGCGGTAGTTCGCCGCTTCCAGCAAAATCGCCCACATGACTTCTTCTAAGGTCGCTTCTCCAAGGCCGAACAATTCAACATATTCACCAAAAGACAAAGTGCTCATTGCCTTTTCTTCTTCTAAATCGATAAGGGTTAAAGTGGCTTTCTTCTTCGCGCCGAATAAAGGTCGTTCTTCTTCAGAGGTCTCGATGTCGATGCGGCCTTCAAGTGACCACAGTAAGAGATAGGCAAAAAAGTATTCCGCAAAGCCGCCGCCTTCCGGGCTTAATTTAGAAATAAAGGCCGCATAGCGCCCCATATCGCCTTCAAGCCGCGGAGGGTTCTTTGTGGTCCGGCCGCGGTTCTCTTTCAGAATCTCCGCTGGGTAAAAGTGGCCGGCTTCTTTTTTACGGGTATAGACTTTCGTCCCGATCACAGCACCGCCTATTGCGCCTCCGCCGCCAACGGCTACAAGGCCGCCTATCAGCACTTTCGCCCATGTCGGCATAGGGGGTTCGTCGTTATAAGAAGATCCTTCGGCAGCCATCGCCCGCTGTTCTTCCAGCGTCCACTCTTCTTGCAGACTGGTTTGGAAAGTATTTGCCGGAAACTGAGCCAGGACAATAATATCATTGCTTTCATCTAAACCATAGCCTGTCCACTCGATTGCCCCTTCTGTAAGGTCCATCGGTCCTTCAAAGCCGAAGCCATAAAAGTCCAGCACAACATCTTCTAAGGCAAAAGGCGCTGTAATTTCTAAATGCATCCGATCCGTCGGCAATGACAGAAAGGAATCAAAGTTCCAAAACAAAGCTTGTCCATCTTCTAGCTCACGGATGAGATTGGACAGGGTATACGTCACCTGGTATTCCGGTTCGCCATATTCCGTAATTCCCCAAGCCAGTTCATATCCGTCCTCTGTTTCTACTATTCCATATTTTCCTGCTTTCTCTTCAAAAGAAGCCTCAATGTCCCAATCCTCTTCTTCTGTAAAGCCAGCAACTTCAAAATCTAATAATTCCGTCCCTTGCAGATTCTCTAACACAATATAAATTTCAGTATGTTCAGATGTTTCCATTTTCCGCGTTTCACGAATCGTCGCTGAGCCGTCTTCATGCAGCTCTACATCGATGTCAATTGATTGAATACTATTTTCTTCTGCCTTAACAGTAGGGGCAATGAATAAAAAAATTGCAAGCAGCAAGGCAGGTAGAACGTTCGGCCATTTTTTCATCGCATTCTCTCCTCCGTTCGTAAGAGGCCTTCTATAGCGTTAATCCTGGATGAGCATTCAAGGCTAAATCCGTTTCTTTTTCATTTTCAATGTCTAAAAAGGCAGCCGCGCCAATCATTGCTGCATTATCTCCGCAGAGCGATAAAGGCGGAATCACTAATTCAACCGCTGGCAATTCTTTCTCAACCGCATCCGCTAAACCTTTTCTGAGACCAGAATTGGCCGCAACGCCCCCAGCTAAAATCAGCTGTTTCACTTCGTATTCTTTGGCAGCACGAATGGTTTTAGAGACTAACACGTCGACGACCGCTTGCTGGAAACTAGCTGCCAGGTCATTTCTGTCCAACGTTTCCCCTTTTTGTCCGGCATTATGCACTTTATTAATAAAAGCAGATTTCAGCCCGCTGAAACTGAAGTCATAATTGTTTTCGTCAATCATGGCCCGCGGGAAATTAAACGTATCTTTCCCTAATTGAGCCATCTCGTCGATATGTTTCCCTCCTGGATAAGGGACATCAATAATACGGCCAATCTTGTCGTAAGCCTCTCCTGCCGCATCATCCCGGGTCTCACCAATAATTTCAAAATCCCCGTGCTCTTTCATGTAGACCAATTCGGTATGTCCGCCGCTGACTACCAAAGCTAACAGCGGGAATTCAAGCGGAGCCTGGAGCTGATTGGCATAGATGTGTCCAGCAATGTGGTTGACTGGAATCAACGGCAAGCGATGCGCAAAGGCAATGGCTTTCGCGGCATTGACTCCGATCAGTAACGCGCCCACTAAGCCCGGACCTTCGGTAACAGCGACTGCATCTAAATCTTCAAAGCTGGCATCCGCTTCAGCCATGGCTTCTTCTATAATTAATGTAATGTATTCCACATGATGCCGGCTCGCAATCTCTGGAACCACACCACCAAATCGTTTATGGCTGTTGATTTGTGAAGCAACAACATTTGAAAGGATTTTGTCTCCATTTTCAATAACTGCGGCACTAGTTTCATCACAACTTGTTTCTATAGATAGTATTTTCACCCATTATTTCCCCTCTCTGACTGTTCGTTTCATGACCACTGCATCTTCAATCGGGCTGCTGTAGTAGGCTCTTCTCACGCCTGCTTTTTGGAAACCCATTCGTTCATAAAGCGCAATGGCCGGTTTGTTCGACTTTCGCGTTTCTAAAACAATCTCTTCAATTTGCTTTTCTTTCGCATATTTAATCAAAGCTTCAAATAGCAAGCGCCCGATCTTTTGATTTTTATAGGGCGCAGCGACAACGACGATATAGATATCTAAAACAAAAGCCGTCTCAGAAGCAACAAGGAAGCCCACTTTCTTGCCGCCAGCGGCTGCATAAAAAACCGCTGAGCTTTTCGCGGTAATGGATTGGAACAAGCTCTCAGCATTCCACGGGGACTCTCCCTCAAAACCAGAGCGGGCGACCACGTAAAGCTCATGGGCCACTGCTCGCGTTTGTTCGGCTTCTGTTACTTGTCGGATCTCAATGGGATTTATTGGTGCTTTTTCCATGTCATATGCCATCCGTTCCATTGATTAAATAGATCATATCCAGCGCATCTTCTCCATTGTTATGGTAGTAGTTTTTCTTGATGCCCCCGTCCCGGAAGCCTAGAGTCCGGTAAAGACTTTTGGCCTTTTCATTGGATACCCGCACTTCCAGCGTGAGCCGTTTTCTGTCCAGCTGCTTAGCCAAATTGACTACCGTCCGCAGTAAAAAAGTCCCGATGCCTAGTTTTTGGTAATCCGGATGTGTGGCGATATTGGTGACATGGAAATTTTCGCGGCGCATCGAGATGCCAATAAAGGCAACCGCCTTCTCTCCATGATGGCACATTAAAAAGAAGGAAGAACGTTTGTTGCGCAATTCACTGCTGACGGCCATCCGTCCCCAAGGAGCTTCTCCATCATAACACGCTTCTTGAATATCAATAATATCGTCCAAATCCATGGCATTTCCGATGCTCAAATCAATTGTTTCCCCGTTGTTTAAAGGATAAGTGGTCTCTTTAAGCATCGATTCATCAATTAATGGAGGGTATAACATGGTCTCAATCTCCTCTTTTTTCTCTGTCACCCAAGTTCTAAACCTTCTCAACCCAATCCTCTCCTTCAAAATCGGGATTTTCTTCCAGCCAATTTTCTTCAGCTTCTGCTAGCTTTAGATAGGTCGGAACAAATTTGTGAATCGGTGTAGCTTCTTCATCCAGCGCCAAGAGGGCTAAGTTGCTGGCTCGGGAGATATGCTGTTCGGGGGAGGCTATACTCACCCGGCTGCCCAGCGCTTCTTTAAAAGTTTCATAGAATTCCTCTGCATCCTGCCCTACTAATTCGAAATCACCTTCAAGAGTGGCCAAATAAGCCGCCCATTTCTCTGAAGGAATATGGGTATCCTGGGCAACTTGCGTCAGCTTATTTTCTTCATTCCGTGCATAGAGTCCGGTATAGATATTTTTCCGTCTCGCGTCAAATACTGGCACAATTTTCGTCTGTTTCTTCGGGTAGCTGTTTGCGGCCAGCACTTTTAAACTTGAGATGCCCACTAATTCAATTTCTCGGGCCCACGCTAGCGTTTTAGCAATGGTCACTGCAATACGCAAACCGGTATAAGAACCTGGTCCTGAGGCTACCGCAATCCGGTCGATTTCATCGATCGTGGTATCGGCTTGCTTTAATGCCTCGTCGATGGCCGGCATCAGTTGGATACTGTGGTTGCGTTTCATATTGATTATTTGTTCGGTTACTATTTTTTTGTTTTCAATCACTCCAACGGTTAAGGGGATGTTTGAAGAATCAAAAGCTAATATTTTCAATGCGTGTCACTCCAATTTCATCATCCAGCGTTTAAACTGTTTCTATTTGTATGCTTATTTTAGCATATTCTCAAATATGATAACAGAATTCATTCTTTCCTCTAAGGGACAGCCTGAATTGGCTGATTGAATCTTTTCTCTTCATTTATGGGTAGTTAAATGCAAGTTGCCGACTTTTGTGCGAAAATAAAGAAGATCGATTTAATGAAGGGAAGATTTTTATGGCATTTAAAGTAATTGAGACACATGAATTACCTGATATTCAATCCACTGGTTTCTTATACGAACATGAGGAAACGGGTGCACAAGTCTTATATTTAAAAAATGACGATTCAAATAAAGCGTTCAGTATAGGGTTTAAAACCCCTCCATACAACGATAATGGAATCACTCACATTTTAGAGCATTCTGTTTTAAATGGGTCAAAGAAGTATCCTTCTAAAGAACCGTTTGTTGAACTGATTAAAGGCTCTTTAAATACATTCGTTAATGCGATGACTTTTTCGGATAAAACCCTCTATCCTGTCGCTTCTACCAATCAAAAAGATTTCAAACATTTGATGGGGGTTTATTTGGATGCTGTTTTCCAGCCCTTATTTACGGAAAATCCGCAGATCCTTGCGCAAGAAGGCTGGCATTACCATTTAGAAAATAAAGAAGATGATTTGATTTATAAAGGGGTCGTCTACAATGAGATGAAGGGAGCTTTTGGTTCGCCAGAGCGCCAGCTTTATCAGCAAATCTCTAGTTTACTTTATCCAAACAGTATTTACCGCTACGAATCAGGCGGTGATCCGGCAGCAATCCCCAGCTTAACGCAGGAAGAATTTATGGCTTATCATGAGAAATACTACCACCCTTCCAATTCCTTCACTGTCTTATATGGGGATTTGGATTTAAACCAAGCATTTGCCGACTTGTCTGAATATTTTGACGGCAAAGGAAAATTAGAAGAAGACATCGAAGTCGATTTTGAGGTGCTGATTCCAGAAACCACATCCTATGAAGATACATATTCCATCACAGCGGGCGATGATCCTGCTGACAAAGATTATTTAGCTGTCGGCTGGCATGTGGCTGAGCCCGCAGACACACTCGATGGGTATGGTTTAAAGGTGCTTGAAGAAATTCTTCTGGGCAATAATCAGTCTCCGCTTAAAAAAGCGCTCCTAGATGCTGATATTGGAGGCGACATCAGCGGCGGCACGGATGAATTTGGTTACCCAATGGCCTTCACAGTGACGGCCAAATATTCTGAGGCCCAGAAAATGGCTCAATTCAAAACCGTTATTCAAGAAACACTAGAAAAATTGATCCTCACCGGCTTAGATCAAGACTTAATCGATGCCGCTTTAAATAAAATCACTTTCGAAACAAAAGAAGCTGCCATTTCCGAAGATAATCCGCGCGGCGTCTTATACGCGATCACCTCTCTGAGCACGTGGTTATACGATGAAAATCCGTATGTCAATTTAGAGTTTTCAAAATATCTCGATAAACTGGCAGAAGTTGCCCACGAAGGTTATTTTGAAACGCTGATTAAAGAGAAGTTATTGCACAATCCTTTTCGTGTTGAGGTCACACTGAAAGCTGAACCTGGTAAAAACGACCGCCTTGAAGAAGAAACACATCGCCAATTACAAGAGTACAAAGCGAGTCTTTCAGATGAGGAGCTCGATGAGCTGGTGAAAGAAACGCATCAACTCATGGAACGGCAGGATACTCCTGACCGTCCCGAGGATTTGGCGAAGATTCCGACCCTGACGCGCAAAGATTTGAGTACTGAAGTGGAAGATTACCCAATTGAAGTGTCTTCTTTCATGGACCAAACGGATTTTTACCATGCCGAACAATTCACCTCGGGTATTGATTATATTCGTTTATACTTGGATATTCGCGATTTTGAAGCGGAAGACTATAAACTATTAGGATTCTTGAGTAAATTGCTTTCGCATTTAGGAACAGAAGAGTATGACGTGGCGAAGCTGCAAACAGAGCTGGATACCCATACAGGAGGCATTTTCGGCCGCATTACCATTTACGAAAATCAAGCAGGCGAAATTTCTCCTTACTTTGTCTTAGCGGGCAAAGCATTGGAAGGTTCTTTAAAAAAATTGATCGAGCTGATGAAAGAGATACTGACCGGCACGCAATTCGATGATGAGGCAGAGATTCTAAAAATCACGCAACGTTTAATCTCAGGTTTTGAGGACAGTATTAACCATAGTTCGCATGTACTGGCGGCCAATCGTGCAGTGAGTCAAGTGCGGCCGATTTCTAAGCTGAGCGAATTATCAACGGGTATTGACCAGTTTAATTTCCTCAAAGAAAATCGCAAAGAGCTGATGGCGGATGAACCGGCTGAATTACTGGCTCGTTTAGCGGCTACACTTCAGCGTTTACTGAATAAAAATCGCCTGAATGCTTTATACATTGGCGAGAAAGAACGTGTCGCCACAGTAAAAGAGCAATTAGAGCGGGCGTTTGCTGATCTGCCGGCAGAAGAGCTGGGACCTCAGGCGACTATCCAGCCAGGCCAAAAACAAAATGAAGCCTTTATCACTGCCCAAGACGTCAACTATGTGGGCTTGGGTGCGGATGCAAAAGAACATCTTGACTATACAGGATCCGCTCAAGTGTTATCTAGCGCAATCCGCTACGACTATCTATGGAATGAAATTCGCGTGAAAGGCGGCGCTTACGGTTCGTTGTATGTTCACCGTCGCAATGGGAACCTGGCTTTAGGATCTTACCGCGATCCAAATCTGCAAAAAACCCTTGAGGTGTACAAACAGCTGCCCGAGTATATTGAAG
Organism: uncultured Carnobacteriaceae bacterium; assembly: GCA_964555455.1. Taxonomy (GTDB): domain Bacteria; phylum Bacillota; class Bacilli; order Lactobacillales; family Carnobacteriaceae_A; genus Atopostipes. The sequence goes on along the minus strand of CAZKSU010000023.1, from coordinate 9,263 downwards.
ACCTGGAAGTGCCTGAAGAAGAGCTGACGAAATACATTATCGGCACGATGAGTCCGCTTGAGCAGCCAAAATCAGCAGCCAGCAAAGGGTTAACCGCCCTAAGCCGCCTAAAAAGCGATTTTCCTGCTGAAGAGATTGTGAAGCTGAAAGAAGAAATTTTAGCGACCGAATCAAAAGACTTCCAAAAGCTAGCGGATAATTTCCGCCGGGTCCTGGATGAGCATACCGTTGTCGTCATCGGAAACAAGACGCAAATTGAAAATGAAAAAGAATTATTTGATGCCATCTACACGCTTTATTAAATCCTTTTGATCTAAACGAGTAAGCCTGAACTAACGGCTTACTCGTTTTTCTTTTGCTGTCTTTTTTTAAATTGTAACAGCCGCTGCAGTCGCGGGCGATTGTATCTCTGTGTGAGAATTAAAGGCAGATTTAAGGCCAAGGCGTAAACCACCATCAAGACACCGGCCCACGGAGGATTCCAGAGAAAGAAAAGGAAAGCGGGCGGAACCATCAGCCAGTGCGTCAGTTCCGCTCGTTTTGTTTCGAGAATAAACTTCTCGAGATTCTCTACTTCTGTCCCTTGCAGATGGGTTTGATCATAGGAAGATCGGATAAACATCGACCCATCCGGCAAATACTTTTTCCAGCTGCGGACGCTAAAACAGTCTTGCCAGATTTTGCCTTCTTTCTCCCAGCTTCTCGGGCGAAAAGTTTTTTCTTGCTTAGCCAACCATTCATCCGGCACCTGCCCCATCAGCCAGGCAATGGTCATATGGATGACAAACCAAGCGATACTGTCGATAAGCACTAACCATAAAAGCGGCCATTCAGTCCTCATCGGCTTGCTCCTTTATCTGAATTTCACGGCCCTTCCAAGTCACCCTTTTGAAGAGATGGGTTTTAATGGCGGACCAGGCAAATAGAACGACAAAATAAAGAAAGAAGACCGGATAGAAAAATAAAACTCCTCGATGAAAATTACCTGCATAGCGCGTCATCCTCAGCAGCTGCAAGTAGTAAAGAAGGTAGCCCGCAGCACCCAGCAGCAGGAAATTGACATTTCCAAGCAGCCAAGAATACAGCAAGAAGAGAATGGGGACAAAGGCGCCTGCAATCCACAAGCTGGCGCCGGTTAAAATCAGCGGATGCGTTGACTGAGAACCTGACACAAAACTTTTTGACCAGCCTTCTGCCAAGCCTCTGTAACCATCTGGATACATTCTAAAATGCAAACTCCTCTTTCCTCCATACAATTCAACCGGTATCCCTTCATTCAGTAAGATTCGTCCTAAATCAATATTTTCCATAATAGAGCCGCGTGCCCGTTTGTGCCCGCCTATCTCAAAATAGGTCTCCCGCTCAATCACTAGCGAAGGACCGAAAGCACCTGCTGGTTCAAGCTTCTTTTTGAGGACAGAAAAGCGGTTCATGCCTGCAAGCACCAATAAATTAAAAACAAGCGACAGATTTTCATAGGGTTCTTTAATGACATGGTAAGGCTGAATGGATAAGATGCTCCGCGCCTTTCTTTTTCCGAAAACAGCGGCTATTTTTTCCAGACTGGCAGCTTCCGGAAAATAGACATCCGCATCCAGAAAAAAGAACCAGTCCCCTTTGGCCGCTTGAGCCCCATAGTAACAACCCGCAGCTTTCCCTACCCAAGAGGTTTCCTCTGCTGGAAACTGAATCACGCGGGCGCCATATTTTTGCACCACTTCTGCCGTATTGTCCTCTGAATCGTCATCGACGACGAGAATCTCGTAAGGAACCAAGGTTTGTTTCTGCAGAGAGGACAGCAAAACAGGCAAGTTCTTGGCTTCGTTCCGTGCCGGAATAATCACCGATAGTTTTTTAAACTCTTCTCTTTTCTTCTGTGTAAAGGGAATGAACGGGACTTCCCACAAAATAAGGTAACCGCTTATGAGCGATAAAAGAGTCACAATGAGATAAAAGTAAACCACAGCTTCCCTCCTTAAAAGAGCCGTTTTCGAAATTTCCGCAAAGCGGCCAGGCCTGTTTTAGCATACGGCGGATACTGACTAGCCGCTGAGATAAAAGTTTTTTTCCTATAGCGAGCTTTTTCAACACTCAGTGCTTGAAAGCTGGCTTCGCCATGGTAGCGGCCGATACCGCTTTTTCCTATGCCGCCAAAAGGCAGATGCGGACTGGTGCTGTGCAAAATCACCTGGTTATGGCTAATTGACCCGCTCTCCAGACAGCGATCAATTTTCTCCACGACTTGTTCTTTGCCGCTGAATACGTAGGTGACTAAAGGAGCGGATAACCGGCTCAGCTCATTCAGTAAAATATCCAGGTCATCATAAGGCACCACCGGCAAAATAGGGCCAAAAATTTCTTCCGTCGCCGCTGCGCTGCCCCTTTCGAGGTCCACTAATACGGTGGGGCTAATATACAGCTCCTCTTTAGCCGTCGCCCCGCCATGCACAACTCTGCCATCCTTTAAAAACGCGGCGACTTTTTCAAAGTGCCTGGTATGGATGAGGCGCCCAAAATCCTCTGATTTCGATGGATTTTTTCCGTAAAAGACTTGGATTTGCTGTGAGAGTTTCTCTAAAACATCTTCGTAAATCGGTCGAGAGACATAGACAGTGTCCGGGGCGATGCAGCTCTGTCCTGCATTTAAAAATTTGCCCCAAACAATTTGCTTGAGGGTTTCTTCATTCCAGCCTGTCTCATCGACAATGCAAGGATTCTTTCCGCCTAATTCCAGCAAGACGGGCGTAAGATGTTTGGCGGCAGCCTCATAAACCTTCGTCCCCGTCTGCGGACTGCCGGTAAAGAAAATGAAATCCCACTCCATCCCGGTTAATTGCTTTGCTACGGTTTCATCGCCTTCAATAACCGCTAGCTGTGTCTCTTCAAAATATACAGGCACCAGTTTTGCGAGCAGCTGGCTGGTAGCAGGTGCGAATTCAGACGGTTTCAATACGACGCCATTGCCAGCCGCTAGCGCGCCGACTACAGGCATTAACGCCAATTGTAAGGGGTAATTCCAAGGGGATAAGACAAGCACGCTCCCATAAGGCCGGCGGGAAACTGCCACTTTTTCAACCCCTGCCAGCAGCAGGCGCCGTTTTCTTTTCGGCTGCATCCACTGTGAGAGATTGTTTTGGACATGCTCGATTTCATTGAGCAGCACCCCTAATTCAGAAGCATAAGCTTCTACCGGCGGCTTCCGCAAATCGCTGTTTAATGCCTCCAGCCACGCCTCTTCATTATCGGTGAGCAGTTTTTTCAGCTCTTCCAACAGCGCGATGCGCGACGCAGGGCCTTCACTGGCAGTTTTCTGGCTCCTCTTTCTTTGCCGGTCCCGAATGCTTTGGCAGCTTTCTTGTAAATGGCTCATCCTTCTCTCCTCCTTTTTACTTTTCTTTTTGTTCTCTTTTGACAATTTTATCATGGACTTGTTGTCCGCTTAAAGTCACCATCGGCATGCCGCCGCCAGGGTTGACGGTTCCGCCTACAAAGTATAAATTATCATACCGTTCGCTCTCTTTGGCATGCTTAAAGCCTTTATTCTTCTTACGGTCCGACACCGTGCCGTAAATCGCTCCGCGATGCGAATAGTAAGTTTCTTTAATATCCTCTGGCAGCCAGACATCTTTTGTCACAATGCGTTTCTTTAAATCGGTCAGTCCCATCGCCTCTAATTTAGCCAGCACACGTTCTTCAAAGGTTTTGTATTCTTCAGCGGTGAAAGGCTCGTCTTGAATATAAGGAATATGCGGCAAGATTTTAATGTTCTCATAACCCGGCACTGTCTGGGTCTTGTCCGTTTTATTGACATTCACCAAATAAATTGTGGGGTCTTCCGGCAGTTCTTTTTTGTGGAAAATCTGTTCAAAATTCTTTTCTGAATCTGCTGAAAAGAAGAAATTATGGTGAGCCAATTGTTCATATTCTCCTTCGACCCCCAAATGCATCACAAAACCCGAACTCGCTGGTTCAAACTTCTTTTCCAACTTTTGAATAAAAGGGGTTTCTTCATTTAAGAGGTATTTATAGGCCGGAATCACTTCCATATTCGATATAAAGTAGTCGGCTTCAACCCTTCGGCCATCCGCTAATTCTGCTTGTGTAATTCGCTGGCCTTCTTTTATCAGACGAACGACCTCCGTCTCTGTATGAAAGGTAGCTCCGGCTTCTTTGCCTAACTTGACAAGCCCTTCGGCTATTTGGTGCATGCCTCCTGGAACGTACCAAATCCCCTGCGCATGCTGCATGTAAATCATCATATTTAAGATCGCCGGTGCGTCGTAAGGAGAGGAACCCACATATTTCATAAAGTAACCGAGCACATCTTTCAATTTTTCATTTGAGATATACTGATCAATCGCCTCCGCTGCCGTAGAGAAGACATCAAATGAAGTGGCTGATTCGATCACTCCATGGTGCCGCACGATTTCTGTGAGGGTGTCCAGGCCTTCGCTGAAATAACCTTCTTCTGTCACTTCGTACAAGTCTTTCGCATAATTTAGAAAATTTTGATACTCTTCCATATCTTTGCTGGACAAGAGATCGTTGGCCTTATACATTTTTTCTAAGTCTCCGTACAAATCAAGAATGGACTGGTCGGTGAAAAAGGAACGCCATTCTAAGTCAAGGCGAACCGTCGGGATGTAATCGTCCAAGTCCACCCCTTGATTTTTAAAGTGTTTTTCAAAAATATGTTTCATCGTAAGAATCGACGGGCCTAAGTCAAAACCGAAACCGTCCATCTCTGCCCGATTTAACTTGCCCCCGAGATGGCTGTTTTTTTCATACAGGGAAACATGAAAGCCGCTTTGAGCCAAGGAAACAGCGGCGGATATGCCCCCAAGTCCTCCGCCAATAATGGCTACTGATTTTTGTTTGGTCATGTCGTGCTCCTTTTAAAAAGTTTAGTATATCCATTTTACAGGATTTCTTCGCAAAGTTAGATAAAAAGCCCTTCTGCGGATGGTTTCAAATGACTTTTATTGGATTATCCTATAAAGTTAAAGACAAATCAGAGAGGAAAGGAAGTGAAAGAATGCTAAAGAAAGTTCAACAGCCGGTTTTATTTCAAGGGAATTTAGATAAAAGCAATTATTTTGAAGGTTGGTATTACAGACAGGTTTCGGCCGATCAAAAAACAAGCTTAAGTTTTATACCGGCAGTAAGTTTAAATAAAAACGATGCCCATAGCTTTATTCAATATATTTTAGTGCAGCTCGACGAAGCAGGCGAAGAGAGCGTCCAAACTGGCTACGTTCGTTTTCCTGTCTCCGCTTTCCAGGCGACAGACACTCCTTTTTCAGTGACCATTGGTTCTTCTGTTTTTTCTGAAAGCGGTATGAGGATCGATTTAGAAGATGAGCTGTTTAGATTTAAAGGGGAAATTGGCTTTGGCCCCCTGCATCCTATTCGAACCTCGCGTCTGCAGCCGAATATCATGGGCATTTTTGGATATTTCCCCAAATTGGAATGCTACCATGGGGTCATCAGCATGAAACACGATTTATACGGCCAATTAGAAATTAACGGAGACGTCATTGATTTTACAGGGGGCCGCGGCTACCTTGAGAAAGATTGGGGCACTTCCTTTCCTAAGAAATACATCTGGCTGCAGAGCAACCAGTTCAGAGAACCGACAGCCAGTCTGTTTGCCTCTGTCGCTCATATTCCTTTTCATGTCACAGAAATTGAAGGTTTCGTCTGCAATTTTGTGATTCACAACCGCGAGTATCGTTTTGCAACCTATACGCCCAGCCACTATTCGATTGAAAAAGTCACGGAGGATTTTGTTCATATCCATCTCGAAAGCAAAAAAGCCTCGCTAGAGATTCAGGCGGAAGTGCTGGGCAAAGGCCAGTTAATCGCTCCTGTGAAAGGAACGATGGAAAAAGCGATTGAAGAAGGCATCAGCGGCCGAATATCCATTAGACTGCACGACAAACGGACCGGCGAGACGTTTATGGACACGGGTGAAAATGCCGGCGTAGAAATTGTCGATTATCCTTAAGCTATTTTGCTTAGCTAGCGGCTTTCCTTTTATAACTAGAAAACGAAGGCAACCTAAAAGCAGCAACCGCCCTTGGTTGCTGCTTTTGTTTCTCGCTAACATTATGCGTCTTCTGAAAGAGTGTCTACTTGCCATTGGTTGCCAAATTGATCCGTGACATTTCCATATAAGGGGCTCCAGAAAGTTTCCTGCAGCTCCATCGTCACCTGGCCGCCTTCAGCCAACTGTTCGAATACTCGGCGCGTCTCTTCGACCGTATCAAACACTAAGGCAAGGGTTAATTGGTCACCTAATGCAAAAGGCATTCCGGGCATCGTGTCCGAGAACATAAAGACATCCCCATTCGGCAACTCGATCGAAGCATTCATGACGAGCTGCTTAACCTCTTCGGAGACCTCAAAATCAGGGTCCTCTGGCATATCTCCAAAGCGAGTGATATCTAACACTTTAGCGTCTAAAACAGTGGAGTAAAAATCGATGGCTTCCGATGCGTTTCCGTTCAACACGAAATATGGGTGGGTGTTTCTCAGCATGTTCTTCCCTTCTTTCCTCTATTTTTAAGCAACTAAAGTATACCGGGAATGGTCGATTGAGAAAACGGATAACTCTTGCTGTTGTCTAAAAAAACACACCCTTCTCTTTTAAGAGAAGGATGTGTCTAACGGCTGTTCTTTTATACATTGACCCAATTAATCCAGGCCTCCGCAATGGCCGCATGTCCGGTTAAAGTAGGATGCACACCGTCTTCTCCCGTATACGTCTGAAAGCCATTCTCAATTCCCAGCGCATTTAAGATGCCGTCAAGGGGCACAAAGGCCGTGTGGTATTCATTGGCTAAGCGGCGTACAATTTGGATACGGGGATCCAAGTGTTTACGCCATTCCAGCCGGTCTTTTGGATAAGGCAAAACATAAGGTTCGATTAAAATAACACGAGCATCGGTTCGGTGGGCCAAGGATTTCAGCATCCAGCGGTAATCCGCTTCAAACTTCTCAAGCGCCGCTTCATCTAATCGTTCTTCTTCAGAACCAATAAAAGACCAAATATCATTGATGCCCACTAAAATGGACACAATATCTGGGTTATGTTCTAAACAATCTTCTTCCCAGCGGTTTTTCAGATCCGCCACCCGGTCCCCGCCGACTCCACGGTTCAAAATCTGTAAATCATACGTAGGGTATTTATTCAGTAAATAGGAAGCGACTAAGTGCGGATAGCCCGAACCTAAATCATGACTGTCCGCCCGATTGCGGTCCACATCCGTAATACTGTCTCCGATAAAAAGAATTTTGCTTTCAGGTTGAATGGTTATCTGTTCGCCTTTTGCGATATCACTTTTGTCATCATGGATAAAATCTTGTTTGCTCATTTATATCAACGTCTTTTCTATAAATTGTTTAAAAGCTTGTTGTCCTTGCTCGTCCGTTTTAAATACTCCAGCATCACGCAGGACTTCTACAAAAACTTCTCCAACAGCATTCTGAACGATCGTTTCCACGTTCTCTTCAGTGATTTCAGTCTGTGCTTCTTTCAGCTTCTCTGCCCATCTTTGATGGATAGCTGCCACTTCTTCCCGTTTGCCGAGTAAAAAGTCTTCCACTTCAGTTAATTCTCGTTTCAAGCGAGGCGGTAAGATCGCCAAACCCATCACTTCAATCAGCCCGATATTTTCTTTTTTGATGTGCTGGACGTGCGGATGCGGATGGAAGATGCCATCTGGATATTCTTCCGATGTCCGATTATTCCGAAGCACGAGATCCAGCTCAAACTGGCTGCCATTTTTACGGGCTATCGGCGTAATGGCATTATGAGGCGTCTCACCCGTGTACGCATGGATACCTACGGACTCGTCCGAGTACTCTTCCCAGATTTCCATAATTTTTCGAGCTACTTCTGCCAGCTCGTCCGCCTGCTTGCTCCGCAGGCGAATGGCAGACATGGGCCAGTCGAGAATCCCAGCTTCAATTTCTTCAAAATCTTCGATTTCAAATGTGTAAGTATAAGCGGCATCTTGAATAGGAAAATGGTGCCGGCCTCCTTGGTAGTGATCATGACTTAAAATCGAACCTCCGACAATAGGCAGACCCGCATTGGAACCTACAAAATAATGCGGCAGCTGCTCAACTATAGCCAGCAAGTTTTTAATCGCTTGCGGCCCGACATCCATTGGCCGGTGTTCGATGGCTAAGAAAATGGAGTGCTCATTATAGTAGGCATAAGGGGAATACTGAAAACCCCATTCGTCCCCGTCTAAATCCATACGGATAATCCGGTGATTGGTCCGGCCCGGATGGGTTAAATGACCAGCATACCCTTCGTTTTCTACCACTAAAGCATTGGCCGGATAATGTTTGGACTTTTTAAATTTAGACGCTAAAGCAATTTCTCTCGGGTCTTTTTCCGGTTTGGACAAATTAATTGTGATTTGGAGTTCTCCAAAATGAGGATCTTCATAAGTAAACCCTACATTTTTGGCAATTTCCCGTGTTTTAATATAGTTATTTTGACGGCTCAATTGAAAGAAGTTATCGGTTGCCAGCTCAGGGCTTTCTTCATAATCGGTCCAAAACGCTTTATTTATTTCTGAAGGCCGTGGTGTGACTAAATCCATAATTTGTGAAGAGAAGACATCTCTAGCCCAGGCTAAATCTTCAATAATCTCTTCAGAAACTGCATATTCCACCAGTTGATCTAATAGCTCTAAACGTGAACTTTCATTCGTTCCAAAAATTTTTTCGTAATCTTCTTGTTGCAGTAGACCGAGCAGCTTGTTCGTTACATAAACTTCGTCCAGAGGATCTAAATCACCTAATTGAAGACTCCTTTGTATAAAATGAGTTACTAATTCGTCTATAGTCATGTACATATACTCCAATTTCTTGTTTTCTTTGCACCCTATCTGGATGCGGTTCTATAATACCATTTATTTTTAAAGGGTTACAGTAAATTCAAACTTCTATCATTTTCAATTCATAAGGTTGTGCTATAATAGATTTACAAGATGGAACAGATGAATATCTTTACAAACGAAGGAGGTTGATTGAAGATGTTTTTCCCATTTTATTATGATCCGACATATATTTTAGTGCTGATCGGATTAGCCATTTCAGGGCTAGCTTCGGCTTATATCAACAGCACGTTTAACCGTTATAGCCAGGTTCACTCAAAACTCGACTATAACGCTTCTGAAATTACTCGATATATTTTGGATTATGCAAATTTAGAAAATGTCCAGATTGAAAGTGTCCGCGGAAAC
>CAZKSU010000022.1:0-16808 GCA_964555455.1 uncultured Carnobacteriaceae bacterium | reverse complement strand
AAATCAAGTTTTTCTCATCTCCATTAAGGCAATTATAACACAATAAACATTATTGCTTAAAAATTTCTACTATAGATTGAATAAAAATTAAAAATGGTTTTTAACATCGTGACCATTTTATTCGCTTAATCCGAACTGAACCACAGGCTTTCTGGATAGTTCACAGTTCCATTAGATACTGCTATAAAAGCTATTTTCGGCAATGCATAGGTCTATGGACATCCTCACAACTTAAAGCAATAGGGTCTGGATGGCTTAACGGATGGTCTTCGTTTGTATCAGAAGCCATTTCTTTACACCCTTTACTTTTCATCCATTCTTCCCCGGATTCAATCAGCTTTCTGCCAGTATCTCTTTGCCGATGAATTGGCAATATATATCAACCCTCAATGCAGCCGATCTTTTCAGTCTAACAACTTAGAGCATTCTGGCGGATAGAAATCTCTGTAAACCCTACGAGTTCCTTTGCATTTTCAGCAACATAAACCCTATAATTTTTATTTAGACGCTTGAGTACATCAACGGCTTCTTCTTTGAATTCTTTATAGGAATGGCTCGGCTATAACATATGGCACAAGGAAAAATAGTGAAACCCATTTCTTTTTAAGCTCTCGAACGCGCAGCCTAGGTTTCCCTATTTCTGTAGCAGCTAATAGTGTATAAGGATTATACCACAGAGCTGCTCTCTATAAAGCAATTTCAATAATTAAAGATGCAAAAAAAGCCACTCATGAAAGAGTGGCTTAAGTAGTTTACTTTTTATTACAACCCAAATTCCTCCGCTAAAAGGCGAATCCCTTTTAACCGGTTTTCAGCCCCATAAAAGTGCGGAAGGATGGTCACTTCGTCTGCCTGATAGTCTTGGTTTAGTGTCTCAATTTGTTGTTTCACTTCTTGAGGATTGCCAATGAAAATTAGGCTGCGGTTTCTCGCGACCATCTCTTCATCCACACCCTTTTTCTTCTCGAGCTCAGCTGTTTTTGGAGAAGGATAGAAAGGCAGTTGGTGCTTTATCGCATGCATTTCCAGCATCCATACATCAAAGGCTTCTGCTAACTCTTCTGCTTCTTCTGTTGTTTCTGCTACAACCACAAAAACTGAAACCATCACTTTAGGCTCTTTCAGTAAAGCAGAAGGCTGGAAGTTTTTCCGATATTCTTCAATGATCGCAGCCCCATTTGATGCTTTCCCAGGTGAAAAATTTGCAAACGAATAGGACATGCCTAACTTAGCGGCTAGTTTTGCGCTATTCGCACTACTTCCTAGCAGCCACATTTCTGGAGCCGTCTCAATTAAAGGCGTTGCTCTTAAATACTTGAATCGAAAATCCTCCTCAGTATCGTCCCTAAAATATCGATGAAGATCCATAATTTGTTGTTCATAAGATGGCCGTTCTTCTTTTCCTTCATTTAACGCTTGGTTGACAATAGAAAAACCTGGAGATCGGCCAATGCCTAAATCGATTCGATTTGGATGAAACCCTTCCAGCATTCGAAAATTTTCAGCCACTTTGTAGGCACTGTAATGAGGCAGCATCACGCCACCAGAACCTATGCGGATACGTTCCGTCGAAGCGGCTAGCTGCATCATCAACATCTCGGGTGAACTGGATGCTACTGAAGATACACTATGGTGTTCAGCGAGCCAATAGCGATGGTAGCCAAGCTGATCCGCTAGCTGAGCCAATTCCTGCGTGTGCGTCAAGGCCTCTTGTGTCGTCGAACCTTCAAAAACTGGTGCATAATCTAAAATATTTAGTTTAACCAAATTCTTGTCTCCTTTATTTCTTTCAACACGTTATTTGTTTCTTATCTACTGTAACATACCTCATCAGTCTTTCTCATTAATCTTTATCGGTAAAAATATCCGAAGGACGCTCTATTTTATAGTATTCGATCGGCTCGGTAATAAATGTTGCCCATCTCTTTTGGATCAGAAGGCAGCCATCTTTTACGTTCTCTGGCTGCATACAAAGGACCCCTCTCTACTGCTCTCTCTAAACGGCTTGGCAGCCGAACTTTTTCATCCGCCCCTTCAATCACCGCTTTAGCTAGTTCTATATTATTTTTTAATACTACTTTATTTATCTCATAAGTTTGGTGGTTCACTAGCACCCTGTCAAAAAGAGAGCGGTTTGAGCTGAAGGTGACCATGGCTTCGTAATGCTCTTTTACAGAGGAACTATTCTCAAAATACATCAATGTAGGATGAGAAATGGCATCCCCAAAAATGGCGATTCTTTCTTCGGGCAGAATAAATACCATACTGCCTGCACTATGACCAGGCAAGTTGAACGGAAGAATCGTCAGTCCCCCTAAATCAAAAATGGTCTCTTCGGTTAAAGGCGTGTAGGGAACTTTTCGGGCAGGTTGCCACAAATTTTCTTCTTCTTTGAAACCCTTTGGAACAGAGCGCAGCATCAGCCGCCGGCGCAAACTGATCTGGCTTTGGGCTTCAACCATTTCAAAATCACGCGCATTTAAATACGCTGTTTCAAATTGACTGGCACTTCCTACATGATCCGGATGTCCATGAGACAGAACCAAAGTAACCGGCAGATCTGTAATCGATTCAACGACTGCTTTGAGGTCGCCATAGCCCCAGCCCGCATCAAGTAAAACAGCTTTATTTTCTCCCACAATCAGATAACAACAGACATAAGGCATACTGATCCGGTAAACTCGGCCAGTGACATTTTCTACTTGGTAAAACAAATTGATCGACTCCAATTCATTTCTAAATTTAGTAATAATTGTCATTTTAACATACTTAATAGACAACCCTCTATCCCCGACTGGAAGAAGAACTATTCAATCCCGTTTATTCAGATAAAATCATTGTATCTCGTCATATACTGTCGAGATTGTTTTAATAAGAAGCCGACTAAGCTTTTTCACAGATTAAAAAACCTTAGTGAATACCCGTTCACTAAGGTTCCATTGCTCTGTCCTTTATGCTTTCACTTTAACGACTGTCCTTCCAAGATGTTTCCCTTCTTTAAGCGCTTCAATGGTTCCATTTAAATCTTTCAAAGCCACTTCTTGAGTGATCAGCTGATCGGCTACATACCATTCGTTGCTGAGTTTGTCCCAAATCGCCTGTTTCTCGTCTTTAGGATAGTTTACCGAATTGATTCCTAAGAGATTGACGCCGCGCAAAATAAAGGGCAAAACAGTCGCATTAAGATTGTGTCCGCCTGCATTTCCACTGATTGCCATACTTCCATTCTCATAGATTTGAGCTAAGGCTTTAGCTGCGATATCGCCCCCGACTGTATCTATGACATAGTGGTAATTTCTGGTGTCTAAAGTATTGCGTCCTTTATTGATCTCATGCGCATCCACCACATAGGCGGCACCTAGTTTTTTTGCCGCATCGACTTGATAGTCTTTACGCACAAGAGCATGGATATTCTTATAACCGGCTTTCTTCAAAATCTGCACCGCGACACTTCCGACACCACCAGTGGATCCGGTCACTAAGATATCGGGATCGTTATCGGGTGACATCCCCTGTTTTTCTAAGGCTCGGATAGATAAGGCGGCGGTAAACCCAGCGGTACCGTATCTCATTGCCTCTTCTGTACTTAAACCAGCTGGCAGTTTGGTCACATTCTTCGCTTCCGAACGGGCATACTCAGCAAAGCCTCCAGTATGTAAAACGCCTAGATCTGTACTATTAATTAGCACAGCATCTCCTTCTTTGAATTCCGCATCATCGGAAGCTACTACTGTCCCGGCCATATCAATCCCCGGAATCATCGGGTAGTCACGAATCACACCTCCATCGGTTTGGAAAGCCAACATGTCTTTGTAATTGACAGACGAATAGTCAACTTTTATAAGCACTTCACCTTCTGAAAGATTCTCTAGAGTGACTTCTTCAAGTTCGTGTGTGACTTCACCGTTCTCCTGTCGCAAAACAATGGCTTCAAATGGTATCATAACATCCTCACCCTTCTTAAAATTGTTTCGATTCACTTGTCATTATACGCTATTCAAAAGACTACTCAAAAGAAACCTTTTCACGGCTGGAAATTTTGCAAGCAGTAGATTTCTCTTGAATCTTATTAAGGGTATAATGAGAACAGAAGGTTCATGCCTGTGAGGAGAGGTTAGTATGTTTAGTTTAGGAAGAATGATTGATTTAAGCTATAAAACAAATTTACTGATGGTGTTATTTGTACTCGTTTCTTTGGCAGGTGGCTGGCTGCTGACTGGAGACTTCTCAGCAGGGCTCTATCTCGGTGGTGGAGTATTTATATCTTGGGCACTCTCAAGAGAGATTGATCCAGCCCATGATTACTCTGCTTTTATTGCTGCTGCCTTATCTCTCTTTATGTTTCCAAATGCTGAAACTCTTAATTTTTTACCTCTTGTATGGCTCCTTCTTCTTTTGAGAGCAATAAATGGCATAACAGGTAAAGAATTAACCTGGTTTGATAGTCTTTCTTTATTCACTTTTACCGTGTTTTTGTCTTTCAATAATGGAAATAGTATCTACTTACTCCTTTTCGCCTTGGCTATGCTATTCATTAGACAAACGGGCGAAGAAAACAAAGCGGTATCGCTAGCTTTTGCAGTCAGTTCCGTCCTTTTTATTCTCCAGAGTCTTTTTATGAACTCTCTATTCCTTAATGGCTTTGGCGATTTAGACACACTGGATATACTGGTCATCGTATCCGCTATCCTGTCGCCTATTGTATTCTGGTTTTTAGCACAAACTGAAGCAGAAGATGACAAGGGAAATAAAGCAGCTCCCTCTAAGATATTTGCCAGTCAGCTGCTGTACAGTCTTTCTGTTCTTCTACTTGCATTCTTCAGTGAGCTCACTTTCGCCAACCAAATCATTTATTTCTCCGTTCTCCTTGGTATCTCATTTAATCTTATTGGAGTTAAGCTTTTTCAAAATAGATAAGCTGGTATTATCTAATAATCTTCAGCAGTACTTTTATCGTATTTTTTCTAAAACCAGCCCTTAAAGCAACGTCAAAACAAAAAGCTAAGGATGGCCCGTCCCACCCTTAGCTCTTATTACCCATTCATTTATTACACCTCAACTGGAACACCTTCTTTTTCTTCAAGTCGTCTCTTCTCGACTTCAAATACTTTATTTTTTGCTTGTGCCTCGGATACTTCGTTGGTTGCTGTTCTTTTTTCATACGCATCCGCAACATCCGAATCTCTTGCATATAAATTGAAGATGTCTGTTTTGTTCCCTAGGACTTCCATCATCGTCTCATCAATCGATTCTTCCGTCAATAATCGGTAGACAATCACATTTCTCGTTTGCCCCATGCGATAAACCCTGCTAATCGCCTGATTCTCAGTTGATGGTTTCCATTGAGGCTCGCATAAAATAACGATATTGGCGGCTTGAATATTCAAACCCACCCCACCGGCTTCTATCTGACTGATCAACACACTACCCGCTTCAGCCTCTGTAAATTCGTCAATAATCTCCTGTCTTCGGTTATTTGAAACATCGCCTGAAATCACTTCGAAAGTGCGCTCTCCTAAATGTTCTCGCACTACATTTAGCACACTCTTGAAAAAGGAAAACACCAGCACTTTATGACCATTTTCATTCGCTTCGTGGCAGATATCCAATAATTGTTCGAGTTTTTCAGAATGTTTAGGTGATTGCCCATAGAAGCCCGCTCGACGCATTTTCATCAAGCCACTTAACCCTTGTCGAACCGCATCATCATAATACTCCTGCTCATCTGCACTAAACTCTGACCACATTTCAACCGTCTCAATGTCTGGCAACTCCTGCAATACATCATCCCGCTTCCGTCGTAGATACACCATGGAAACAAAACGTTTGAAATTCTCTGGATCCTGTAAATCCATCTGGTAATTAATCTGTTCACCTAATTCCGGGTTCAACACAGAGACCAGCTGTTGCATCTCCCCAACATGGTTTTCAAGCGGTGTTCCCGTCATATATAAAATATATTCCGAAATCTCTGAAATTTTATAAACGCGTTGCGATCGTTTCGCCCCTGGATTTTTGGCGTAATGCGCTTCATCGACTATCAGACAATCCAACTTTTCCATATCCCTTCGCTCAAACCTTTGCGCATGGCCGTAAGTCGTCAACATAACCCCACCGACTTTTTTCCAATCCTCTAACGCTTCATCCCGTTGTCGCTCGCCATTACTTCTATGGTAAACAAAGACTTCTAAAGAAGACCACTTTTTTATCTCACGCTTCCAATTCGTCATAACGGATAAAGGCACTACCACCAGTGAATGGGAATAACCATTTTGATGCAAGTGATTCATCATCGCAATGGCCTGCATTGTTTTTCCGAGGCCCATTTCATCTCCTAAAAGCGTTCGTTTATTGTAAAGTGCGTATTTCGTGCCAAATTCTTGATAGGGCCTCAATGTGCCGTTAAGACCCGTAGTGTCTAAGTTGAACTCGTTGACTTTGCTTACAATAAAATCTGGCAAACCAGATGGTGTATATGTCTCGCTTGTACCCGTGATGGATTCAATCACTGCATAATAAGAAGCACTGTTTTTGGCAAAGTCGCTTTTCACTTCTCGATTTGTAACTGTAATATCGGTTAGATGCTTTGTTTCCGCAACTAAAGCATAAAGTGCTCGTAAACCAGTCAGTAGATTCGTTTTTTCTTGCTGAACCCGTTCAACGATTTCCCGCTCTTGAAATAGACGGTGGTAAGGATCGGTATCTAACTTCTCTAATACTTCGAGCCTTTCCTCAATCCTCTTGCCTGAATCCTTAAAGTCTTTTTGCAGTTCTTTGATTTTTTTATTGAGCTGCATACGAGTGTAGATGAGTTTTAACAATTCATATTCCGACGATGCTAGCTCATCTGGGTTAAAACGCGGAAATAATTTCTCACGAATAGAAGCTTCAATTTTTTGTACATCCTCATACAGCCGCTTGAGTTGAACTTCTGAAAACATTCTAGAAGCTGCCAGTTGTTTTTCATCCAGCTTTGCAAGGTCATAAATATGTCGATATCCATTCGCATTGAGTGTAATAATTGAATAAGGATCACTATTCTCTAAATTTAGGACACTTAAAGACATATTTTCCAATTCTTCTTGTACTCGGGGTTGTTTGATTATTTCCCACTGTTCTTTAATTTGATCATCCATCATATTTAAAGAAAGTTCAGAAAAATTCAATCTGAATTCATCTAACTTATCTTTTAGGTAATATGGTAGATTAGAAACCAAAGGACTCGGCTGATAATTAGACAAATCCTTAATCTGCGCATAATAGTGTTCTCGTTTTTCTTCAAATGTCTGAACCGCAAGCGAATTCGGGATAGATAATATGTCTGAGCCTTCTAACCTGCGCGCAATCGCATCGATTTCCAATTGATTCTTTTCGATATACGCTTTCGCCTGACTCACTTCATATCTTTTCTCTTTGTTTTGAAAGAGTCGAAACAGAACATTTGTATCTTTTTCAATGACTTTGTTTAGCTGTTCTTTATAAGACGCCAGCATCTCATCCGCATCTTCTTTAAACGCTACAATCTCTTGCTTTTGTTTATCATAATTGATTAGTAATTTAATCAGTTCTAGTTGTCTTTCATCGGACTTGCCTAAAGAAGGGAAAATATGGGCAGTGTACGCTTCTGAAAATTCCGCGGCAATATCAAAAGCTTCTTCAGAACGATTCTCACTCACACTTGCCAAATAAATGGTCTCTTTACTTTTTTGAATGAGTTCATCAATGGGTAAGTTCTCCTGGCTTACAAGATCTAATAGCTCCACTGGCAATTGTTTCATAGCCTCTCTACTTGTCTCTTCTTTAATTTGCAACCACTGTTTTTCTATGTTTCTATCAACAGTTTCTGGACTTAACTGATTGAGTTTTTGTTGCAAGTCACTTATTCTATGTAATTCATTTTCTGCCGACTTTTTGTTTTTTACCATATGACCCCTACTTTTATAGAAATTTGTATAAACAGATTGTATATGTATTATAGCACCATAACTAAATTTCTTAAATAATACAAAGCGACATTCATTCGTTGCTATAAAAAAGGAATTGTCATTAATATTTTCATTAACAGGAGATTCCTCCATCTATAAGGAAATTAAATAAAAAAGCAACCCTTCTTTTTTGAAAGGTTGCTTTTTTAAGTAGTGCTTTATTTTCTTATAGAGACTTTATAAATTTAATTACGTAGGAGATAGACGCTCTAACTACTCTATAAACTGAATTACGTAGGAGTTAGACGTTCTAACTGCTCCATAAACTGTATTAGGTAGCAGATAGATGTTCTATCTGCTACCTAATTTTTATGAAACTTCTTTCAAATACTCCCCACGTCAAAACCATTTTTCAATAGAAAGTCTCTTAAAGTTCAGCTTATCTTCTTCTGCGTTTAATTTTTTTCTTTTTCTTTTTACGGGTCCGTGCTTTGGCTGCATTTTGGAAGGCTTTTTTACCCATTTTGCCGCCAATTCCATCCCCAAACATTTGGTCCATACCTGCGGGCATTTTACCGCCGGATAGCCCCGCCATCATCTCACGAGATTGCTTGAACTGTTTGATTAATCGGTTCACTTCCTGTAATGGACGCGCTGACCCTTTTGCGATACGTCGACGGCGACTTTGATTGAGCATGTCCGGATCCACACGTTCTGCTTCCGTCATGGACATGACAATAGCTTTCATATAGTCCAGCTCTTTTTCGTCCACTTCTAAATCGTCCATTCCTGGAATATTGTTCATCCCTGGAATCATTTTTAAGAGCTGGTCCAGTGGCCCCATATTACGCATTTGGTCCATTTGTTCAATAAAATCGTTAAAGTCATAACGGTTTTCAGCCATTTTCTGAGCCAATTCTTCCGCACGTTTCTCGTCCACTTCCTCTTGCGCACGTTCGATTAACGTCAGCAAGTCACCCATTCCAAGTATACGGTTTGCCATTCGGTCTGGATAGAAGGGTTCAATCGCGTCAAGTTTTTCACCGGTACCTGTGAATTTGATCGGTTTACCTGTGACTTCTCGGATAGATAAAGCGGCTCCCCCACGAGTATCCCCATCTAATTTTGTTAGGATAACACTGGAAATATCAAGCTGATCATTAAAGGAATCTGCAACGTTTACCGCATCTTGACCTGTCATGGCGTCCACCACTAAGAAAATTTCATCAGGTTTTACGGCTGCTTTAACATCCGTCAATTCAGTCATCAAAACTTCATCGATGTGTAAACGGCCGGCCGTATCAATGATTACTAAATCACGGTTTTGATTTTTTGCTTCTTCTAAACCGCGTCTAGCAATTTCCACCGGGCTCACTTGATCACCCATGCTAAACACAGGGATATCTAGCTGCTCTCCGATAGTCTGAAGCTGATCAATCGCTGCCGGTCGGTAGATATCTGCCGCTACCAGCATTGGCTTCATATTTTTGTTTTTTCGCAAGAAATTGGCTAGCTTACCGGCTGTGGTTGTTTTACCTGCACCCTGTAAACCAGTCATCATATAAACAGTTGGAGCAATATCAGAAATTGCAACTTCTGCTTGTTCTCCACCCATCAATTCAGTCAACTCATCATAAACAATCCCTACAACTTGTTGACCTCCATTTAAACTTTCTAATACTTCTTCTCCGAGTGCTTTTTCTCGAATTGATTTTACAAATTTTCTAACTACTTTATAGTTTACGTCTGCCTCTAATAGAGCAAGTCGTACTTGACGCATCGCGTCTTGAATATCTTGCTCGCTGATCTTTCCCTTTTTTCGAAGGGAAGAAAATGCATCTTGCAAACGCCCCGTTAAACCTTCAAAGGCCATATGAGCTAGTTCTCCTCTCTCGTTGAATCTTGAACAATTTGATT
Source organism: uncultured Carnobacteriaceae bacterium (assembly GCA_964555455.1). Lineage (GTDB taxonomy): Bacteria > Bacillota > Bacilli > Lactobacillales > Carnobacteriaceae_A > Atopostipes. Next base: position 6,966 of record CAZKSU010000022.1, on the reverse strand, counting down.
GATTAATTCACTCAGATGCTCATCGTATTCATACTTTTCTTCAATATGTGCTTTAATTTTTTCGAGTACTGCCTGGCGTGCTTCAAATTCTTGAAGCAAATGGAGTTTGGCTTCGTAGTCAATCAAAGACTCTTCCGCTCGTTTAATACTATCGTATATTGCTTGCCGGCTTACGTCATAGTTATCTGCAATTTCAGCTAACGTATAATCTTCTTCATAGTAATCCGACATATACTGCGCTTGCTTTTCGGTTAAAAGAGCGCCGTAAAAAGAAAACAGCATATTCATTCGGACTGTTTTTTCAAGTTCCATTTCCTCACCATTTCTTTTTCAAATTAACTGACTAGGTCTTTAAACATGCCATAAGCAAACTTTTCAGAATCGAATTCATGGAGATCTTCCATTGATTCACCAAGCCCTACAAACTTAACCGGTATCTTCAATTCTTTTCCAATGGCTAAAACGATCCCGCCCTTGGCCGTTCCATCCATCTTTGTCAGAGCGATTCCGGTAACATTGGTGACTTCTTGAAATTGCTTGGCTTGAATCAGTGCATTCTGCCCTGTAGTTGCGTCTAAGACAAGCAGTGTCTCATGAGGCGCTCCAGGGATTTCCCGTTCAATAATGCGGTTCATTTTTTCCAATTCCGCCATCAAATTTTTCTTATTCTGTAAACGCCCAGCTGTATCCACAAGCAAATAATCCATGTTGTTTGCCTGAGCCTGCTCTAATGCATCATAAACAACAGCTGCCGGGTCTCCCCCTTGATGGGTGGCTACAACTTCTGCGCCCACTCGTTCACCCCACACTTGCAATTGCTGGATGGCTCCCGCTCGGAAGGTATCTCCAGCCGCCAACATAACGGATTTTCCATCTTGAATCAGCTGATGAGCGAGTTTAGCGATAGTGGTTGTTTTCCCAACCCCATTTACTCCTACAAATAATAGGACAGTAAGCCCATCTTCATTGGTGTTAAACTCAACATACTCAGGATTTGTACGTTCGTACATATCAATCATTGTGCGCACAAGCACCCGTTCGGCATCTTCGACTGTTCGAATATTTTCGACTCTTGCTTCATAGCGCATGGCTTCTGAAATTTCCATTGTCGCTTCAAAGCCAACGTCCGATTCGATAAGTAAATCCTCTAACTCTTCGAAAAACTCCTCATCTTCATAACGGAAATTCGCCATCATTTCTTTGAAACGGCGTGTAAAGGATTTTCGCGGTTTCTCTAACCCTTCTTCATAAGTAGAAAGTTCTTCCGTTTGCTCGATGGGTTCGACTTGCTGTTCTTCTTCGGTTTTTGCTTCTTCCGTTTTTGTCTCTTCACCAGTAAAGACTGATTTTATTCGGTCAAATAAACTCAAGTCAGTCAGCCTCATTTCTTCATATTTTATGTCGTCTTCTATTTTACCATAATTATCGGCATTTCTTAAGGTATAGTCCATTCTCTTTTAAAATACAAGAAGTTGTTTATACCAACTGATAAGTTGTACTGTACATCAGAACCTGTTTAAGGCTCTTTCACTCAACTTAAAACGAACTTCTGAATGGCGTGAGCCACCCCATTTTCATCATTGGTTTTTGTAATATAGTCTGCTGCTTCCTTTACACGAGGGATAGCATTTCCCATAGCAATTCCTAACCCTGCATGTGTGACTAAGGATAGGTCATTTTCTTGATCCCCTATTCCCATAATCTCTTCTTTTTCAAGCTCCAGCATTTCTCCAATTAATCGCATGGCATTTCCTTTGTCGACATTCTGCGGTAAGACTTCTAAAATAAAATCCTGTGATTTATAAATATTGTATCTTTCATGATAGTGGTCAGGAATATGTGGAATCACTGCATCCAGTTCTTCGCCTGGCCGGCTCATAACGATTTTATTAATCGCAATAGAGTCAGGTATTTCATCCAGTACAACTTCTCTAAATTGAAGTCCGCCTTTTTTAGGCTTCTTTCGGGTGTCTGCCATATAGATGGACTCTGCACCTACAGGATAAGGAGGTTCATACACATAATCTAAATCGATAAAGTTCACTGGCAGTCCTAATTGTTGGCCTAATTCGAAAACATCTAAACATTCTTCGCGGTTGAATGTCATCTGTTTCACTATTTCACCCGTTTGAGTTTTTTGAATTAAGCCGCCATTATAGGTGATTGCCAAATCTTCTTTGTCTCGTAAACCAATCTCATCTAATAGATAATCCATAGCACGCAATGGGCGGCCCGTACATAAAACGACCTGAACCCCTGCTGATTTTGCTTTATGGATCGCTAGACGATTCTCCTCAGACAAAGAGCGATCAGAACGCAGCAAAGTGCCATCTAAATCAATTGCGATTAATTTTATATCCATTCAATAAAACCCCTTTAGTTTTCTATTTACGTGACGCCTTCAATAGTTTGTGCTTCGTTTAGTGTAACGGCTACGATTTTTGAAATCCCTTTTTCTTGCATGGTAACTCCGTACAGCTGATCGGCGTGCTCCATTGTGCCTTTGCGATGAGTGATGACAATAAATTGTGTGTCTCCTTCAAACTCTTCTAAATATTGACCAAATCGTATCACATTAGCGTCATCTAGCGCAGCTTCAGCTTCATCCAAAATACAAAATGGAACAGGATTCACCTGAATAATTGCAAATAACAATGAAATAGCCGTTAATGCGCGTTCTCCTCCAGACAATAAGCTTAAACGCGTCAGTCGTTTACCAGGCGGCTGAGCGATGATCTCAACCCCTGTTTCTAAGAGATTATCCGGCTCATTCAATACCAGCTCCGCATAGCCTCCCCCAAACATTTTCGGGAAGACTGCCGAAAACTCTTCTTGAATCCGGTCAAAGGTTTCTTTAAATTGTTTTTCAACTATTGCATCCATCTCATCCATTGTGTTGTATAACTGAACTTTTGCTTCAATTAAGTCATTTTGTTGTTTAGATAAGAAAGTATATCTTTCATTCACATGATCATATTCGTCAATTGAATTTACGTTGACTGATCCTAGTTCTTCGATCCCTTTTTTCAAAAGATGCACTCGTTTTTGAGCTTCTTCTAAAGAAAGCTCAGGCTCATCTAAAAGTTTGGCTTCTTCAAATCCAATTTTATACTCATCCACTAAATAGTCTAAATTATGATCCATTTTCACATCATTTCGGGAAATCCGAACATCCAGTTTAGATTTTTCTTCTGATAAGTATTTATGACGTCCTGACAACGCTTGGAGCTTCTCGTCTATTTCAGAAATCACTTGATTTTCATTGATTAAGCTTTCTTTGACTTCTTTTTGATTCTGTTCAATTTCCGCCTGTTTTTCAATATATTTTTCTAGATTTGCTTCCAGATCCTCTTTCGAATCTCTTTCGACGTCTTCATCAAAAGACTCAATATCTCGTGTCAGTTCAACAATTTGGTCAGAGTTTTGTGCGATCTGAGAGTCTAAATATTGGCGGTTGGTCCGTACTTCGGCTAAATCTTCCCGCACATCATTGCGCTTTTCAGAAACAGCTTGTAGTTCTTTTGCAATCTTCTCTTTTTCTTCTTCAATGTTTTCTTGTTCAGAAGACAAAAGCTCCATACGTCGATTACTTTCTTTCACATCAGCTGTAATCGTTGTTAAATTTGTTTCTAGTTCTTCAAGTTGTTTCGTGTAATCCTCTAATAATGTTTTTTGTTCAGATTCTTCAAAAGAGGTCGCCTGCAATTGACGTTCCATACGATGCAACTCTGTTTCCAAATGTTCCACTTCGTTTTTCAATTGCTGCTCATTTAATCGCTTTTCTTCCCCTTGGTTTCGAATATCTGCCGCTTGTTTTTCCAGATCTTTTAATTCTTCTTCAAGAGCACTTTGCTGAGACAGCATTTCACGCACAACTTTTTCGTTCTCTGAAATGAACTTCGTTAAAGCATCCAACTCGACTTTTTGAGTGAAGATAGGACTTGTATTGTTTTGACGTCCGCCCCCGCCGGTCATTGATCCTCCTGCATTGATGACATCCCCTTCAAGAGAGACGACCCGGTTTCTGAACTGGATCGCTCGGGCAATTGCATTCGCTGATTCAAGGGTTTCCGCTACAATCGTTTGCCCTAACAAGTTTTCAATGATATTTTGCACGTCGGGTTTATTGGTCACCAACTGGTTGGCGATTCCAATATAACCTTCTATCGACGAAATTTGATGCTGAATATGGTCGGGAATATAGCGCGATTTAATTGTTGTAATCGGCAAGAAAGTGGCTCGACCTTTTCGATGCTGCTTTAAATAATTAATAGCTGAGCGTCCGGCTTTCTCATCTTCAACCACAACAAACTGCCCACTGCTTCCAAGCACGGTATCAATAGCTTGCAGATAAGGCTTCGGAATTTGAATAAGCTCTGCCACGGTTCCAACTATACCATTTAAATTTTCTTTTTCCTGCATCACCGCCCGCACACCCGCATAATAACCTGCATAATTCTCCTGCATTTCCATTAAACTGCTTTGTTTAGCTTTCGCATGATTCAGCTCTTGGCTTGTCTGCTGCGCACGGTCGTATTTTCTTTGCGCTTCTGCTTTTTTTGCGCTAAGCGATTGTTCAATTTCAGTATACTCCTTTAAAAGAAGACGTAACTTCTCGCTCACATCTCCATAGGCCTTTTCTTTAACGATCAATTTTTCTCTTTGAGCGGCCACTTCATCTTTTAATGAGACGATATGTTCTTGGGTTTTTGCTTCATCTCTTTTATTGCGGGACAGTTCCTGCTCCAAGTATCTTTTTTCGTTTTTCAAAGAAGTTTGTTTTTGCAGGAGTTCAATATAATGTCCGCGCAACTCTTCCATCTGTGCGTCTTTATCGCCTTCAAGGTATTGACGTTTTTCTTCTAATGCTTTTAACTGCTCTGTATAGTCTTTTAACTGCTTATTTTCTCTATCAAACGTTTTTGTGACTTCTTCGAGCTCTTTTTCTAACTCTTGATTGCGTTCAGTTAAGCGGTCAATCGATGTTTGTTTTTCCTGAATGAACACTTCTTTATGCCGTGCTTTTTCATCAAAAAGATTTAAGGCTGCTTCTGTTCGCTCACGGTGACGCACCACTTCCACCATTTTTTGATTGAGTTCATCGCGAAGGGTTTCCAATTCTTGCACAATCTCTTTCTGTTTCTTTTGACTTTCCTCTAAGGCCTCAGTTTCCTGCGTCACCTTTTCTAAGTCATCAGCAATGTGCTCATTTTTTCGTTTATCTTCTTGAATATTTTCTTTCAAGTCTTTAATCTGCCAAACCGTCACTCCAATATCTAAATCCGTGAGTTGTTCTTTCTGATCTAAATAAGAGCGGGCAATGTCCGCTTGTTTTTTTAGCGGTTCAAGCTGTGACTCTAATTCATACAAAATATCCTGGACCCGATCCAAATTTTCCTGAGTTTGGTCTAACTTGCGCTCTGCATCTTGTTTGCGGACTTTATATTTATAGACACCCGCTGCTTCTTCAAAAATTCCTCGACGGTCTTCAGGCTTTGAATTAAAGACTGCTTCAACTTGTCCTTGGGAAATAATAGAAAAAGACTCTCTGCCAAGGCCAGAGTCCATAAATAAATCTAAGATATCGCGTAAGCGGCACTCTTGTTGGTTAATCATATACGTTGAATCGCCGCTTCGTGAAATCCGACGCAGCACACTGACTTCTTCAAATTCAATCTCTAAATACCCATCTGAGTTATCTAAAATTAGTTCGACTTCTGCAAGATTCAACGGTTTACGTTCATGCGTCCCTGAAAAAATGACATCATTCATCCGGTCGCCCCGCAGCGTTTTTGCAGATTGCTCCCCCATGACCCAGCGAATCGCTTCAATGATATTTGATTTTCCGCTTCCGTTGGGTCCTACAATGGCTGTTACTCCCTCAGTAAAAGTTAATACGGTTTTTTCAGGAAAAGACTTAAATCCTTTTAATATAATTTTCTTTAATTGCACTGCTTTCTTCTCCTTTATTCCATATTTCCTTTTAATTGTTCAAAAGCGACTCTCGCCGCTTCTTGTTCCGCTCGTTTTTTAGAAGTCCCCGTTCCGATGCCCATCGGTTCTTTTTCAATACGAACTTCTACTTGGAATTGCCGCGCGTGGTCTGGCCCCAGAGTATTTACTACTTCATACTCTATTTGCACAACGCCATCTCGCTGCATCCATTCTTGCAGAGCTGTTTTGTAATCCATCCCATGAGAGAAATCACCTGCGTTAATTTTTGGGAAAAGGAGAGTGTCTAAAATAGTACGTGCTTGATCAACGCCTTGGTCTAAATATACAGCCCCTACAAAGGCTTCAAAGACGTCACAGAGTAAAGATATACGCTCGCGCCCCTTGGACAGTTCTTCTCCGCGGCCTAAACGTATATATTTCGGCAAATCACTCTCAATCGCTAACTGGGCTAAGGTTTCTGCTCGCACAGCTGCTGCACGCATTTTAGTGAGCTGTCCTTCTGGCAGTTCTCTGTACTTTTTATATAAATAATCGGAAACAATTAACTCAATAACTGCATCCCCCAAAAATTCCAAACGTTCTAAATGCTGGATATTTTTTTCTCGATGATCATTCGCATAGGATGAATGAGTGAAAGCTATTTTAGCTAACTCTTCATCATGAAACTGAATAGCAAAAGTATCATAAATATGTTGTATCAAGTTCTTTTTCACTTTCTCTTTCACCTTCTTTTCTTATCAGACCTTTATTATTATACGCAAATAGCGCTTAAAATCAAACCCGGTCGCTGGTTTACTCACTTTTAAAGCAAAAAAGAATCGACTTTTCACGTCTTTTGAAAAGTGGATTCTTTCTGCAGGAATGATCCATTTTAGAAATCATCAAATTCGTCTTTATTTTCTTCATCTTCATCGACTTCTTCAAAATTTCGATTGATATTGTCGTATCCAGTGTCGGTACGGTTTTCGTAATCTCGATGCCAGTTTTGTCTTCTATCTTCTGTATCTCTTC
>CAZKSU010000021.1:0-16960 GCA_964555455.1 uncultured Carnobacteriaceae bacterium | reverse complement strand
AATATCAACCAAATAAAAGTATCCATTTTCAGTTTGTTTCTTGCGGCATTTTTTGCCCTGCCCGCATTAACCAGACCTATCCAAGATCAATCGGCCTCTTCTCCATTTTATACTGCCCAAAAATCCCCCCAGCTCGTTTCTGGTCAGGAAGAGTCCCCAGGCGCCCCTTTCTACGAGGAGCTTGTCAGCCAGACCGATACGATGCACCCTCAATGGAACCATAATGTGATGAATATCGGAACAGCTTGGGAAGATGGATACACAGGTGCCGGGATTCGAATTGCTATTTTAGATACGGGCTTCTTTAATCATCCCGACCTTACAATGGCTGGAGGAGATTCCGTCTTTCCGGATGATCCTTGGTCAAACGACCATTCAGGCCACGGGACACATTTGGCTGGCATTATTGGTGCGGATGCGGGTACAACTTATCAAGGGATTGCACCGGGAGCGGAATTATTTGGAATTAAAATTTACCACGAAGACGATGTCGATGAAGAAGGCTTCGTCTCCACAGATACGGAGAGCGTCGCTAATGGGATTCAATTGGCGATGGATTTTGATGTAGACATTATTGTAATCAGTTCTGGGCTGACATTTCACGATGAAGAGCTCTACAGCCAAATCCAGGCGGCACATGAACAAGATATCCTGATCATTGCAGCCTCGGGGAATGCGAGCGACTCGGTGAATTATCCGGCTGTTTATGATGAAGTGATTGCAGTCACTGCGTTGGATGAGCGCTTATTTCCGGCTATAGATATCATCTACGGCCAAGAAAACGACTTTGCGGCTCCTGGTGTAAACATCGGCGGACTTTCTATTCCGGACAGTGCCTATAGTTACCCTTATATTTATATGAGCGGTTCTTCGCAAGCCGCTCCGCATGTTGCAGGCTTGGCTGCTATTTTAATGGAGAAATACAATGTCCGCGGCGAAGAAGCACGAGAGCTTATGGAAGAACAAGCTGTCGATATAGGCGATCCGAATTTATATGGACATGGCTTAGTACGTTACTTATCCGATGAGGAAGTGGCTGAGCAAAAAGAAGAAGCGGAAAAAGAGGCGGAAGAAGAGGAGCCGGTTCCCGCTCCCGATCTTCCTGCGCGGGATGAAGAAGTGGAAAACCAAGTGGTGAGAAAACCTACTTCTTCAAGAGCAGCGGACCCTGAAGAGGAAGAAGGGTCGCTCGCTTACTATCAGACAGATGCGATACCTGAAGAGGACACCAGCAAGCTTCCAGCAGAAACCTTGCCTTTAGTAGAATCCGGAGGAACGCTTGAAGTTTGGTTAAGCAACTTCACTTCATTGACTCTTTCAAGTGATGAAGTGAACGAAATTACCGACCGGAATATCACGCTTGTCTTAGCCCGCGAAGAGGTGACCTGGACCATACCCCCAGCGAATATTTTACCTGGCGAAGCTGTTTTACGGTTTTATGAAGGACCAGCAACTGGTCTTCAAGTGCAGCCTGGTCATGTGCTGCCTATTTATACCACCTCTATTTATCAAGCCAATGTCCGGCGAAACGCCTATCCTAGCCGGATGGATATCCGTTTTGATTTGAGTCAGCATGCGATTGAAGAGCCGGCTACTCTACAAGCTTTTTATTGGAACCGCGATGAAGAAGCTTGGATAGAATCAGACAGTTTTGTGGAAGGACAAAGTCTTATTTTACAAACAAGACATGCTACTTCAGTCGGTTTTTTTGATTCCGAAATTCTCGCCAAGGTCCAGCAAGAAGAGGCAGCTCGTGTAGAAACAGCTGAGGCTCAAGATACGGAAGAGGAAGAATCTCTACTGTCTTCTACGATGGCAAAAGTTGGTTTAACTGCTGCCGGTTTATTAGTTATTGGAGGAATCCTCTACTTTTCGCGGCGACCTTAATATAAAAAAAGAAGCGGCTAGAAATGAAAAAATCATTTCTAGCCGCTTTTACTTTCCATTGTTTGGTTACAATCCTCTAAAGCTATACCGCGAGGAGGATTTTCTTTGCCGATTTCTTAACGTATAAACCATTGGATTTAAAATAGACAGAACAACAATGGCGACAAATAAATAGACTGTCCATTCATCTGCCACTAAACCGAGCGTTTGTATAAGCTCGCTTTCTGTATAAAATAACATGCCTCCTAAGAGTAAATGAATCCCTGAAACAAGTAAAACTGTTCCAAAAGAAACACCTCTGTTTCCTTGCGGAATGAAGGACAAGATTAAGAAAATCGCCAGTATCGCCACCATGACGATAAACACAGGGCGGAAATCTGCAAATACGGCTTGTTGTATAAGGTGTTGCATAAGTTCACTTCCTTGATTAATAAGTCATCTCTATTGTACTGGTCCTTGCTCTAGATGACAAACACATTTTATTATCATCTATTCTATACGGACAGGAGACAAAACCAGTTTGCGGACCAGATTGGGATAGATTTTATCTCCTTCTTGCAAGTCAATCGTCGGGTAATTGATTCCAGTATTTTTTTTGCTTTCCATGTTTTCACCTTCTGACGAAACAAGCAATTCAAATACCCGCGTCTCTTCTCCTTCGCGAAACAAAAACAGCTCAGTATTATGCGGCGCTTGAACCTGTTGAATTTCATAGGTCCCTGCTTCGAGATGGACGCCTACTTCAAAAATCCCTGCCGTCAGCTCTACTGTTTTTTCGTTTCGGACGATTGGATTTTGCACCGTTAAGCGGTCTAAATTCACCAGCACCTCTGGCGGCTCCATGAGCAAATAAGGATCTTCAGGAAAAGACTCTGCATAAAAGACGGTAATCTCTGGGCTTTCTCCAATAAGCTCAATCGTGTGGCCTTCCTTTAAATCCACTTGAGCAATTAACTGCCCATAGTCAGAATGAAACAAGTTCTCAAAATAGACTTCGCCCTGTTCATCATAGATCTTCAGATTACCGACATGGACGACGGTATTCTCTCCGGTGAACATACTTTCATTGCTCAGCAAACTGGCTCGTCCGGCTGCCACATCTTCTCCGATTTGATATTCTCCGGCTTCGAGTAAAAGCGGGGGGATGGATGGGTAATCTAAGCTCTCTTCATAAACCGTCTCGCTAAAAGGGTAGCGGAAATAATAAGCTTTCTCTTCTCCGGTAATTTCCCGGGAAGTCCGATAACTATTGATTGCTTCTTCATCCGCTTCCGCTGGCATCCCATCATATAAAGGGGTGCGCAGCCCGTTAAAGCTGCTGCATCCAATCAGCACCAGCGCGAGCCAAGAGAAGACACCCCAACTTTTAAGTTTCTTCTGCATCGCCAGCCCCCCTACTAAAGGAATGAATACGTAAACCGTAAATATGCGAATAGTATTCAGAAGTTCCCAGCGGACCAATTTCAATACTTTCTGCATCTGATTGGCGAAGCGCAGAAAACAAGTCGCGGTCCTGCTCTTCTGTTAAATCTGCAATGGGGATACATAAAACCTGGCTGCTTAGAAAAATCGTATTTTTCGTTAAGTAGCCTTGTTCTTGCAAACGGCGGGCCTGTTTTTCACTGCAGACAACTTTATAGAAAAGAGGCTGCTTTTTATTTAAATCATTGACCCGGTGCAGTTCTTTGTCTTTTAAGAAAAAGACTTTATCCGCATATTCGTCTAAATTATCGAGTAAATGCGACGCGATCATGACGATTTTTCCTGCTTCTCGCAGTTCAATTAAAACATCTGAAACAAGGGAAACATTCTCCGGATCAAGGCCATTCATCACTTCATCCATAAACATAATAGGTGTATCCGCTGCGACCATCATGGCAAAACAAAGACGCTGGCGCATACCCAAAGAGTACTCCCGGACTTTACGGTCCACGTAGCCAGCCATGTCCAGACGGTTAATAATGTCCTCTACTTCCTTTTCGCGGCCGGACCATATTTCAGCATACATCTCAATATGTTCGCGTCCTGAGAAATTTTCAAACAAGTCCCCTTGATCAGGGAAAAAGGTGATTTTCTGATGCAGCGCCAAAACATCCTTGTCGCTTGCCGTATACTCTTTTCCGTCCACTACAATTTTACCGGAGCGAATTGGAATAAAATGCATAATCGCATTAAATAACGTGGTCTTCCCAGTTCCGTTCGGCGCAACTAGACCAACTAGCTGCCCGTTTTCCAAATGGAAAGAGATATCTCTTAACACTTCGAAGTCTCCATACGAGACGGATAAATTTTCTATTTCCAATGTCATCGTTGCACTCTCCTTTGCAGACCAGAAGTTGCGGATGGGATATAAGAAAAGACTTTACCGAAGACCCCATCCAGCAATAAAATAATAACGCCATAGACAATAAAGCCTTTCCACCAAACAACCCCGCTCAAACCTGTCGCTGCTGCAGTGGTTCCTTGCAGCACTCCAAAAATGTTCAGGTATAAGCTCGGCTGCCAAGAACTGAAAGCTGGGAGAACACTCCACATTTGCGGAAGCCAAAAGAGGGAAATACTTAAAATTAAGGTTAAATAAAAGTTGCGAAAAACCCAGCTTAGGCCTGTTGTCACTAAAAACAAAACATAAGATAAGACCATCGATAAGGCGACAGCGAGCACTAAATACTGCCACAGAGGAATATACTGAACGACCCCTTCTTGGAAAATAGCGACTGGGTAGTCAAAACTGCCGCTTGTTTCGACTTGCAGGCTAATAAAATAGCTCACGAGACTGCCAAATGAAATCACCGCCCAAAAAAGCCCCCCTAAATAAGCGCTGCGCAGGCGCCATTGGGTTTTCCAGGGAACCGGCCAGCCATGAGTCGCACTCCAGTTTTGTTCTTGGTCTTTTGTGAAGTGATCGGCTGCTAAAAGCGCAATCAGCAAAAAGAGAGGGATACCGGTTAACAGCTCCACGCTTGTCTTGACCACTTGAGCCGCCGAGAATGGGTTCCACTCGATGTCTAAGCCGCTTTCTTCTAAAGCATCATAAAAGCGTGCTTGCTCCTCTACTTCCTCTAAAGGCGGCAAGTACTCATCGATTAATAATTCATGCGATTGAAAATCTGTTGCGTTATGTAAATACAAGTTATTATCGACCAAAGTGCGGCCATTCTCTATAAAGTCCGGCAGCAGATCAATACCTTCCACTTTGTTTCCAGCCCGGCGGCTTAGAATGTAGCGGTTAACGCCTAGAGCCACTGAGTTGCTGCCAAGTCTCCCCTGAACTTCCCGACCCAATTCATCCTGGAAATGGTCTCTAGGAATCAGGCGGTAAATTTGACGCTCATCTTCGTACTCTTCACTCATTTCCAGAACAGGGAATGTCACATTTTGCTGCCGGTAAAGCAAGGAAAAAGACCCAAAAAAGATGAAAAACAATAAGAGTAAAATACGCGTTTTCCAGTCGCGGATAATTCTTAGCCAATTCCATTTTGCGATTTTTTGCATCCTTCTTCTCCTAACTGACAAATTTCTGACGTGTCATGGTCTTTGATGAGAAATAAACAGCGGCTTCCACAAAAGCTATAGTCAATCCCAACACGAGTAAACCGTGAGCGATTAAATGGGGAATTTCCAAGCCGGTTTGCCATTCAAATCTTCCTGTCACTACTTTTCCAAAGTCAAAATAGGTTTGCGGAAAATGTGTGATATCAATCCCTAATAGCTCCGTTGCGTCGGTTCCGTAATAGATAAATTGGAAAAGCACCAAAAACATCCCTAAAGCCATAGTGACCACAGATTGCTTTGTCCATAAGCTCAGTAACGTATTGAGGCGGGCAAACAGGTAACCGAGCAAAACGAGATAAGGCAAGGCCTGGATGAAAAACCAGCTGATTGATCGAATCTGGAAATTCGCTACATTCATCACTCCCCGTTCAAAACCAGCATGGTAAAAACCAACCGGCAAGGCAAATGAGCCAAAGCCATGCAATACCCCATTTAACAGAATAAATACCAAAGCCAATCCTGTATAAAAGAGCGTGACAAAGCCTAAAGCGACTACCGCTTGCACCCAGGTGTAGGTCTGCCATTTTAATGGATGCCCTACCTTTTGAGTTTCTAAGGAGCGATCCTTGACATGGATATCACTGATCATAAAGATTAGACCAATTAGCAGCAGGATAGGGCCAAAGCCGATCAAAAAAAGATGGATTTGCTGCAGGCTTGTCCGATCATGCACAGTATGGAAAGATAAATTTTCCACTTCATTGACATAAAACGCATTTTTTTGCTGCTGAAAAGGCTGTTCCATTTCGTAGCCCAAAAGAGAAGAGGCCATTTGTTCGATGCCTCCGCTCTCATCTGCTGTATAGCTTGGACGATAGGAGGTAGAAATGTACCGGCGCACATCCCCTTGTTTTAAGGCTGTCAGCACTTCCCTCTGAGCCACATATTCGCGCCTTAAATTGTTATAGGCGGTTGTTCCTGTGAGCGCACTTGGAACAATTAACCCTTGGTCCAGCGAATCTTCAAATTGAACAACATTTCCGGCCAAATCTCTTTCTAAGTGCTCGATATTGATTTCCTGCTCACTTGATAAATTCGGAACAACTAAAAAAGTATAGAGCAGGACGAGCGCGGTAGTGATCGTCATAAACAAACGATTTTTTTCGCTCCGCCACATGTATTTAACTGTTTCTTTCACCACTTGTTTCATTTACGCGACACCTTCATTCTTTACACTGGTCTAGTTTGTTTGCTGGTTTATTAAAAAACGATGAGAGCTCTTTTATTGTACTTAAAACACTAATCGACTTCAATGCGAGAATGACTGCCTTCTTTTCTGTTCTCTACTACAATACGAGCAGGAATCCGGTCCTTCAATTCATCGACATGGGAGATAATCCCAATCAAGCGACCCGTGGCCTGTAAATCCATTAACGTTTCAATAGCCATTTCCAGTGAATCGGCATCTAAAGTCCCAAAACCTTCATCCACAAAGAGGGTGTCCACATGTACACCGCCTTGTTCATTTTGAATGACATCACTTAATCCCAAAGCCAGCGCAAGGGAGGCTTTAAAAGTTTCCCCTCCTGATAAAGTCTTTACACTTCGTTTATCTCCGGCATAACGGTCAAAGACGTCGATTTCAAGACCTTCTGCTCCGCGGCCTTTGGTGCGGTCTTCCCGCCGTATCAATTCATAGCGGCCATTTGTCATCGTCTCAAAACGATGGTTAGCTGCCATCAATACTTCTTCAAAATAAATGCTTAAAACATACCGTTCAAAAGAAACATAACTCGTGCGTTTAGTAGAACCATTGGCAATATTTGAAAGTTCATCATAAATCTGCAGCGGTTCAAGGATTTCCTGGTAAGCGGCATAGTTTTCTTTAATTTGCTGGTGCGTTGATTCATAGGCACTATTTTGAGCCACCGTTTTTTCTCTTTTTTCTTCAAGTCGCTCTTTCTCTTCGTCTAGACGCTCCAATGCTTGTTCCACTTCTGCGATCGAACGCGCATCTTCAGCCGCTTCCCATTTTGTTGTCGCTGTTTTCCATTGGTCCGCATGAATCAGCTGTTCGGTTTCAAAGCTTTTAATCCCTTTCTTATACTCTTCTTCTTCTGTTTCAGAGAGTAAATAAGCCTCAAAAGAAACTTCAAACGCATAGGTTTCGATTAACCCAGCCACCTTTTCTTTTTGGTCTTGCAGATCTTTTTCATCGGTTGCTTGACGCTGTGCCAATACTTCTATGGCCGATTTCAGGCTGGCCTTTTCACTTCTGTTTTCAGACAAGTCGCCGCTAATTGCTTTAGCTTCTTTTTCTATTTGGTCAATTTGTTCATTGAGCAGCTCCAGCTCTGCTTGAACTTCAGCCGCTGAATCGTGATGCAAGGAATCCGCTGTTTCTTTCATTTCTTTTTCAAGTTTGCTGCTCATTTGCTCTAGATGGGCAGCATTGGCTTGATCAGTTGTTCGTTCCACTTTATTTGTATCCCGCTGTTCTCTCGTCTGCTCCAATTGCTGGCGCCAATCTTCTTCCTGAGCGAGTTGGTCTTCAAGGCCGGTCATGGTTTCTTCGCATGCAACCAGTGCTTCCGACGCCTTTTTTAGTTTTTCTTCTTTTTCGCTAAGTGTTTGTTTATAATCTGCTGCCGTCTCTGGCAATAAAGCAATTTGTTTTTGCAAGTGACTGCCGACTTGTTCAACCGATGCAGCGATTTTTGTGAAAGTTGAATGCTGGCTATTCCGTTTCTTTTCAAGCCCAGCCAATTCTTTATCTGTCACTGCATCCGCACCAAAAAGAGCAGGCTGCGGGTGATGGGTGGAGCCGCACACAGGGCAAGCTTCTTCCTGCTCAAGCGCATCCGCAAGCACCCCCGCTAAATTTCCAAAATAGTGTGCACGCGCTTCTTGATACTGTTCTTCAGCAGCCTCATAAGCCTCTTTGGCTTCCAGCTCTTCTGCCATTAAATCCGCTAAGTTTTCTTGGTTTTCTAAGATGTTCTCGAGCTGCTCTTTTTCATGTTTCAACTCGTCTGCCGCTTCTTTTAGCTGCGCTTGCTTTTTTTCTTCCGCTTTAAGGTCTGCCTTCCACTCGTCAATTTTAGCCAGCTTATCTTGCAGTTCTTCAATCTGCTTTTCAAAGGCTGTTTCTTGCTTTTCACTTTTTTTAATTTTTTTCATTAATTCTTCTAGCTCTGACTGATACGCTTGAAGCTGTTTTTGTTTCTCTTCGATTGCATGAAGCTTCTTTAGCGCCTCTTGCAGCTTTTGAATAGCTTCCCGCAAAGCACCTAGACGCGCGACTTCTTTATCAGAGGCTTCTGCTCTTTTTTGCAGCTCTTTTAGTCTCTTCGCGTTTTCTCCTAGTTCTTGCTGTTTTTGTGCAAGTTCTTTTTTTGTCTGATCAACAAGCTGCACCAGCTTCTCATAAGTCATCTGTTCTCGATTGACTTCCGACGCCTTTGCATGTAAATCCAGCGCTCGGATTTTCTCTTCTATTTCAGGGCGCTGCTCTTCTAGCGCTTTTTTCGTCTCTTCAAGCCTCCCGAGTTCTTCAAGCAGTTTTTTAAAGTCTTTCGTCTTGGTTTCTTCTGTTGTTAGGTCATCAATCGCTTCTCTCGTCTTTTTTAACGTCCCTTTGCCGCTAGCGATAAGTTTTTTCAGCAGTTCCAAGATTTTTTCGTAATCCATCTGGGCGGCAGCTGTCTGCAATTCGGGATGTTCGCTGTCTTTAATAGAGGACAGGGATTGCTCTAAACGCGTTTCAAAGTCCTCAAACTCTTTTTGCAGTTCTCGCCGTTTCTCTTTTAAACGAGTTTGGAAATGCTGGATACGTTCGGTGCCGAAAATACTGCGGAAAATCTCCTCTTTCTCGCCAGAGTTGGACTGCAGCAATTCACGGAAATCCCCCTGCGGCAGCATGACAATTTGGCAGAACTGCTCATAAGACAGCCCAAGCAGGTCTTGAATCATCCCGTTTGCTTCAGAAATAGAAGTGGCCACCAGTCTGTCTTCTTTATATAACTCGACCGACGCAGGTAATTCTCGGACTTTTACGCGTGCTCCTGGCCCCATTTGTCTTGGACTTCTCTTGACTCGGTACTGCTCGGTTCCTAATTCGAAAGTCAATTCAACAAAACATTCTTCCTCATCCGTTGCAAATTGGGATTTCAACATGTCAGTTTCCCGCATGTCTCCGCTGGCTTGATTAAATAAAGCATAGGTGATTGCGTCAAAAATTGTCGTTTTTCCTGATCCAGTCGGTCCTGTAATCAAAAAGATAGAAGATGCTCCAAAATCGGCAAAATCTAATTCTACCTTTCCGCGGTAAGGACCAAAGGCATTCATCACTAATTTAGCTGGTCGCATCAGTCGGTCTCCTCCTCTGTAAGCTCTTCAAATGTTTCTGTGACTGCTCTCGTTTGTGCCGTATTCAAAGGCATCCCTATATTGTCTTTGTAAAAGTCGGCAAACAGCGTCTCAGGTTTTTGTTTTTGCAGTTTCTTTCTGGAATGGTTCAGCTCATGCTTCTCTTTTTCTTGATGGTAGATATACTCCAAGCCCATCGCAAAAGGGTACTTGCTGCGCAAGCGATTCATGGCATCGAGTACATATTCTCGGTCTTCTAATTCAAAAAAGATATAGTCGTTTGATGATTTCTCCACTAGATCCGCAAATCTTCCTCGTATCACACGCAGGTTTTTCTCCGGTTCAATTTCCAGAGTTTTTACAGTCAAACTCTCTTTTGAAAGATCAACGAGCAGCTGCTGTTTGCGGTGGCCTGCTTCGGACTTCGAGTATTTCAGAGGAGACCCGCTGTAACGGATATGTTCGTTTTTTACCCGCTGTGCTTTATGCAAATGCCCTAAAGCGACGTAATCAAAATCCTCAACTAAAGCTGCCGGCACATAGTCTACTGTCCCTACACTCAAAGCTCTCTCAGAATCAGAAGTTTCTAGCGCTTGATCGGATGACTGGTTCACCATAAAACCGTGGTACAATAAGACATTGACAGCCTCTGGGTCCCATTCCTCTTTTATCGAGGCGACTTGTGCAGCCAGCGCATCTTCCGGATTGCGAATCGTATCGTCGCCTAAAACAAGGCGGATATTGCGGGGGTCATCATAAGGCAGCAAATAAAAATTGACTCCTGCTATTGTGACTTTCCGCACTGTCTTTTTAGTGGTTCCTTCGATATACAGCTGGCTGCCGGCCAGCAGCTCTGCGCCGTATTCGACACGCTCATTGCTGTCGTGATTCCCTGCAATAGCTAAAACAGGTATCCCTGCTTCTTGGGTCAGCTTCGTAAACACTCGATTCGCTAAACTGACCGCTTCTTTTGGCGGGATAGCCCGGTCATACAAATCACCGGCCATAATAACGACATCGATATTTAATTCCTTTGTCTTTTGGACCAATTTTCTTAAATAGCTTTCTTGCAAGTCTAACATGGAAAATTCATTGACAATTTTCCCAAGATGCCAATCGGCTGTATGTAAAATTCGCATATTTCTACTCCTCTGTTCTTACTCATTCTACACATCATACCAAAAATAACCTGTCAAAAAAGAGATTTTTTTCAAAAAGTAAAAGCTTAACCCTTCAATGATCCATAAGGTTAAGCTTCTTTTTAATGCTGTAATTTCTGTTTCAGTTCGGTAATAGCCGTGATGCCTGTTTGATCATATTTCACTTCACGAACATTCACTTGACCATCTTTCCCAACAAGGATAGCTGTGGTTCCCACCGTCCCAAATTCTTTCCCTTGGATAAAAACGGCCGAATGCCTTTGCGCATCTTCATAAGGAATTTCTTCTGGGTAATCTTCGACCGTTTCAGCGACCTGTTTATCGGACAGGAGAGCAGTTAATTCTTCTAAGTCCAACTCGCCTGTTTTGCTGTCGATGTACTGGCTCAGTAAATCGGCGGAACGATCTCTTCGGTGATGGCTCAGATCATCAAAAGTATTGGCTAAACAATGAATACCCGAACCGAATGTATGAAAGGCATCTTGCACATTGGAATAGTAATGCAGTTCCTCAAAGGTGCCAAAAAGCAGATGGTAGCCCGCATATTCTTTCCGATGCTCCTGCAAGTAATCTTTGAATGCTTCGATAGAAATATCCGTTGTCAAGTAATCACGCAGCAGCTGTCCGCGTGAATGCGGAGGCTGTATAGCTGGTTCCCATTCAACAAAGGGGTGATTTAAAACACTGATGAATTTCCCTTCTTTAGTAAAACCAAGCCATGTCCCATAAGCTTTTAAATCCATACCTGCTGTAACAGAAGGATTGTCTTCCCATTCATGGATAGGTGCCGCCGGACGCTCATACATCTCATCTCGGTTGGCTACTAAAATAAAAGGATAATCCGGATGGCCATCTTTTATAAAAGTTACTAAGCACATATTGTTTCCTCAATTCTAATCATCAATCATTTGTTCTCCATTTTTTTCAATTTTTTTCTTTTAAAGAAATACTTGTTGACTAAATAGGCGATTAAAAAACCGACTAACGTTTCGAGCATGCGCAATGACACATAAGATAAGGCATCCGTATGATGCTGATTATGTGAAATCATCGTTACCGTTGCGACCACTGCTGAAATGGTTATCGCGTAAGGTTCTAAATGAAGTGATTTCCCTATCCATAATGACAGATACACGAAACTGGCAATCACTATCGGCGCGAAACCTGAATAAGTAGTGATCGGCAAATACTGCAGCAAGACTAAACCTAAATAAGAAGAAAGGCCGCCCACTAAAGTTCCGATCAATCGATTCTTTCCTCTCTCTTTTGTTTCATCACTGGTCGTCCGCAAAGTCAGAATGCAAGCCAGAGCGGCATGGGTGGGCGTATGATGCCCAAAGAAATAAAACAACTGCACACTAATGAAGACGGCTATACCGGTTTTTAAAATTCGACGACCTGGAATGAATTCCTTATATCGCTCCATAGTCCTCTCCTCTTTTCATTTTTTACTCCTCTGTTTTATGTACATTCATTATAGCAAAAATTAAGGGGAAGAATTGAACTATTCCGCCTCCAAGAATGAACGGGAAAAATCTCTATTCACAGCATAAGCAAAAACGGATCGTTTTTTCTTATTCTTCTAAGCTAAGCACTCCTTCGGAAAGTTTCTGCCAAAAACAGCAATTTTCGCTCACTTAAAGGGGTTTCATATGCTAAAATAGAGACAAGAGATGGGAGGCTGGCATGCATTATGGAAAATTTATATATCGATAAAGTAGAGAGTGATGTTTGGTCAGGGTATATCGTCGCATCTGATCGCGGATTATGCTACGTCAGTCATGAAACAAGCAACCTAAATGACGTCATTGCCTGGCAAATCAAACACTATCCGGACAGTAAACTGTTGTCGGATTCGGAAGAGATCCTTCCTTATAAGAAACAATTTGACGAATATTTAGCTGGAAAAAGAAAGGTTTTTGACCTTCCTGTTGATGTAGTAGGCACTCCTTTTCAAAAACAAGTATGGGATGCCCTCTATGACATTCCTTACGGAGAAACAAGAAGCTATTTACAAGTTGCTGAACAGATTGGCCGCGACCATAAATCGACACAGGCCGTTGGAGGCGCGGTCGGACGCAATCCGCTCTCCATTGTCTGCCCCTGTCACCGGGTAGTCGGTTCCGACGGTTCATTGACCGGATACGGCGGAGGAATGGATAAAAAGATTGCTCTTTTAAATCATGAAATTGAACACTATAGCGAACACATACCGACCGATTGAATGTGAACGAAAAAACAGCTGACGACTTAGGATTTCCCCCTGTCCGTCAGCTGTTTTTTGTCTTTATTCACTCTTTTATAATGCCGCCACTATCAGCCCGAAACCAGCTAAATTGTTTAAAACATGATAAACAATCGCTGCTTCAACCGCTCGTGTCCGTTTGGCAGCATAGGATAAGATCAGTCCCATGCCGATATACGTATAGGCGGAGTACACATCTGTCGGACGGTGAATCATTCCAAAGAGCACAGCACTAAGCAGCGTCCGAGTCCACGTCGTACTTAAGCGATCCCCATAAAATAAGAACATGCCTCGAAAGAATAATTCTTCCACAACTGGGGCCACAACCACAATCATCAAAAACATCGCCCAGAGCGGAACAAAATCAAATAGAGACTCAACTGCCGCCTGATTCGCGGCTTTCGTCGCTCCAAATAAAAAACTGATCAGCACACTCCCGGCCATATAGAGAATATAAGAAAGCGGAATATATTTGACTAAAAATTTCCAATCTTCTTTTGTTAACCCGGGAATCAGAAAACTCTCTTCCTTGCTTAACTGCTTGCGGTTAACAATCGGTATTTTACGCCCGTACACGAC
Organism: uncultured Carnobacteriaceae bacterium; assembly: GCA_964555455.1. GTDB lineage: Bacteria > Bacillota > Bacilli > Lactobacillales > Carnobacteriaceae_A > Atopostipes. The sequence continues at coordinate 3,226 of CAZKSU010000021.1, read as the reverse complement.
TAAAAGAGTCAAAGGCAAACTCAGCAGGGTTCCATAAACCGTCCCATTAATTGAAATCGATAAAACGGCTTCCGGTGTAAAGTCCTGCATAACGTAGCCCGCATAATAACTCAAAAAAACAACTGCAAAAACTTGCAATAAGAAAGACGATGTCAGCGCCATCAACAGCCAGTCTTTCCAATCGTATTTTCTTAAAGGATAACCTTCAAGCATCTATCCTGCTCCTTTCGTCTAAATGAATAGTGTAAATATAGCATTCATGATACAAAAAAGCGACTTGGTCGTGCCAAAGCCGCTTTTTTTATTTGATTAGAAAAACGATCCTCTAACGTTGTACTGTCTCTTGAAAAACCATCTTCCGATTAAAGCAATCGCTGAAATCGCAAGAATAGCGGGTCCAGGGACAGGCGGATTCAAGACCTGTGGTATGGCTGCGAGTACGAAGGACAGAGTCAGTATCCAAAAAAGCATAACCCCTGCAGTCGCTCCAATATATTTTAGAAATCCTTTTGTTTGTCCGGGTTTTGGCATATATTTTGTCAATACGAGAATCGCCAATCCACCCAATAAAAAGTTCATAAGGATTTGAAGAAGGCCTACTGCGACCTCCGGATTATTCCAGGCACTGATGCCATTGACAATCCCAAAGAGCCCGCCCATTAACAGGGCCCCATCGACATAAATTTGCCAGGTCGGTGAGCGTTCTTCCTCTTCATCTGTTTGAACGGTCTTCCCTAGAATATGGTCGGCTTGTTCAGTCACCGTTCCGTAAAGCTTTCGCGCCGGAATGTGAGACTCTTGAGCCGCCTTGATTTCATGAAGCATTTCATTGAACACATATTCTTTTTTTCGCGTATCGTAATCCAATTCGTCCAGACGCGAATTTAACTGGAATATATAGTCTTTGTTTTTATTCGTCAGTTCAGTATATAATGTTTGATTTTCTGCTTGTATGTCAGCAAATGTTTTTGTTTTTTCTTCTGGCTGGTCTTTTTTCTTTCGATTAAACATAAAAAGACTCCTTTCATCGTTAGGCTTAGCGAATGCTTAAACGTTGAAGCGGAACAGCATAACATCGCCATCTTGAACCACGTAGTCTTTACCTTCTTGACGCATCTTGCCTGCTTCTTTCGCGCCTTTTTCCCCATTATACTGGTCGTAGTCTTCATAAGAGATGGTTTCCGCACGGATAAAGCCTCGTTCAAAGTCCGTATGGATAACTCCAGCAGCCTGTGGCGCCGTCATTCCTTTGATAAATGTCCATGCGCGGACTTCTTTTACACCTGCTGTAAAGTAAGTGCCCAGGTTTAACAGTTCATAAGATTTGCGGATTAAGCGGTGAAGACCTGGCTCCGTTGCCCCTAAATCTTCCAAGAAGATATCTCGCTCGTCATCTTCTAAAGTCGAAAGCTCTTCTTCAATTCCCGCTGAGATTCCAACGACTTCAGCCCCTTCAGAATCTGCAATTTCTTTGACAACTTGATAATTCGGGTTGGCTGTCGGATCTGCCATATCGTCTTCTGCAACGTTTGCAACATAAAGAACCGGCTTGCTTGTCAATAAGAATAACCCTTTGACAATTTGCTGTTCATCTTCGTTAAACTCTAAAGCACGGACTGGCACACCCTCTTCTAAAGCCGGCTTGATTTTTTCTAAAACAGCGAATTCTTCGACTGCTTCTTTATCCCCTGAACGCGCTTGTTTTTTCATGCGGTCATAGCGTTTTGTGATGGTGTCTAAGTCTGCGAGGGTTAATTCTAAATTAATCGTTTCAATATCATCGGCAGGACTTACTTTGTCCGAAACGTGTGTGATGTTGTCATCTTCAAAACAACGGACCACATGCACAATCGCGTCAACTTCGCGGATGTTGGCGAGGAATTTATTTCCTAAGCCTTCGCCTTCACTTGCCCCTTTAACAATCCCAGCGATATCTGTAAATTCGAAAGTTGTCGGCACTACTCGTTCGGGGTCGACAATTTCAGCTAAACGTTCCAAACGCTTATCCGGAACTTCTACAACTCCTACGTTCGGGTCGATTGTCGCAAACGGATAGTTTGCTGCCTCTACACTTGCTTTTGTTATTGCGTTAAATAACGTCGATTTACCTACGTTCGGTAAACCGACGATACCTGCTGTTAAAGCCATATTTTAATACTCACCTTTCCCACATTCATGATGTGGCTTTTAATTTTCGTTCGATTCTAACACTTTTTTTATTTTGCGGTTAAATTCTCGGCGCGGCATCATCACAAGCTGCTCGCAACCTAAGCATTTAATGCGAATATCGGCACCCATTCGGATAATTTCCCAGCGATTTTCACCACAAGGGTGCTGTTTTTTCATCTCAACAACATCATGTAACTCATAATCTTGCTTCATTCGTTTCTCTCTCCTTGTGTGCTTGCTCTTCTTTTAGAATGCCACTCTCTATTTTACCGTGATTACGCGTCTAAATCAATATCTAATACATCCACCAATATACGGTTTAAATCACTTTGAGAAGTGTATTCGATTTGAATTTTGCCTTTTTCTCCGCGTTCACTGATATGGACATCCGTTCCAAACTTATCCATCAGTTGATTCTCATAAGCTTTAATAAAAGGCGATTTCCTTTCAGCAGCGGATTTTTCTTTCGGGTCTTTCCCTTTATTTTTAAGGTCCGACACGATCTTCTCTAATTCACGGACCGTCAGCTGCTCTTTGACCGCTCTCCGAGCTAAGCGAATGATTTGGTCCGTATCACTTAGGGAACGCAACGTTCGTGCTTGCCCCATAGAAAGGTCACCGTTTGTAATGAAAGCTTTCACTTCATCCGGCAGCTTTCTCAGACGCAAATGATTGGCCACGTGCGAACGGCTTTTCCCTAAAGCATCTGCCACTTTTTCTTGGGTCAAATCTAATTTATCCATCATTAACTGATACGCATCCGCTTCCTCCAAAGGCGTTAAATCTTCCCGCTGCAAGTTTTCCAAAATAGCATAGCGAATCATAAATTCTTCATTTAAATCGCGGATAATCGCCGGAATAGTATCCAGACCTGCAAGAATTGAGGCCTTGTGACGACGCTCGCCTGCGACTAATTCATAGCCTTTGGCCGTTGATTCCCGGACAATAATCGGCTGCAGGACGCCGTTCAAGCGAATAGATTCTGCTAATTCTTTCAATGCTTCTTCTTCGAAATTTTTACGCGGTTGATAAGGGTTTGATCGGATGTCTTTTACTG
>CAZKSU010000020.1:0-17028 GCA_964555455.1 uncultured Carnobacteriaceae bacterium | reverse complement strand
GCCATCATAGATACAAACTCACATGTTTTGTGTTTTGTTTGTATCCATGCATGTCGGCCATGTTTACAAACAGTATCTAAAAAAAGCTAAAGAAAAATCGCTTGTTTGAATTTATTTTATTGTTTGCTGCTAACATGTCCGTCACTCCTAAAATCTAATTAAGAGTATCGTACTCTTTTAAAATGAGGTTGTCAATAGAAAGATTAAATTATTTTAATTTAAACAAAACTATTTAACCGTTAGTATTTTCGAGTTATAATAAACAAAAGAAGAATTCCATTTAAGGGGATGTGATCGTTATGGAAAAACGATCGAAGAAAATAAACTTTTTCGTTGGAGCTTTCTTGGGACTATTTGTAGGCTTACTGATTGGACTTGCTCTAGAAAATGTATTTGCCTTCTTAGTTCTAAGTGCACTAATTTCTGTGGGACTTGGAGCGTTAATTGTATTTGACCCAAATCGAACCACTCATCCAGAAGATACTATTTTTAAATAAATAAAAAAAGTCAACCAAAAAGGCTTGGTTGACTTTTTAATATGAAAGGCTCTGTTTATCCTAACAGCATCGCATCTTCTGTCATTCCTTGACCGCTGCGTTTCTTAAATAGTTCAAGCAGGTCAGGGACGGTCAGTTTTTCTTTCTCTTCTCCTGAAACATCCACCACGATATTTCCATCAGACATCATAATTAATCGATTGCCCAGAGATAGAGCTTGCTCCATACTGTGTGTAATCATCATTGTCGTAATCTCTTTTTCTCGGACCATTTTCTCTGTTAAGTCAAGCACCATTTCACTGGTCTTCGGATCCAGCGCAGCTGTGTGCTCGTCTAGCAGGAGTAACTTTGGTGTGACTAGTGTCGCCATCAGCAGAGTTAGAGCCTGCCGCTGACCGCCTGAGAGGAGGCCGACATCCATTTTTAGACGATCCTCTAATCCTAAATCTAATTGTTTGAGTTCTTCTCTAAACATGTCCCGGTCATTTTTGCGAATGCCAAAACCAAGTCCTCGTTTTTCTCCGCGTTTCCAAGCCACCGCTAAATTCTCTTCAATCGTTAGACGGGAAGCCGTGCCCATTTTCGCATCTTGGAAAACCCGGCTGATATGGGTTGCACGTTTGTAAGCATCTAGGTGGGTAATGTCTTCACCATCCAGTAAAATTTGTCCTCTATCAATAGGGAAACTTCCAGTAATACTATTTAATAAAGTGGATTTACCAGCTCCGTTACCACCGATTACAGTGATAAAATCACCTTTATTGACAGTGAAATCAATGTTTTTTAAAACATGGTTCTCATTCACAGTGCCTATTTCAAAACTTTTATCGACTTGTTTTAATTCTAATGCGGGGGTCATTTACGTCATCTCCTTAACTTCTGGGTCTTGTTTGCGGCCAAATCTTTTTGAAAAACGTTCTTGGATGACTGGCAGACGTAAAGCTAAAGCGAGCAAGATCGCTGAGAACAGCTTCAGATCTTGCGGGTCTACGTTCAATTCCAAGACAGCTAAAATGAGCAGACGGTAAATAATTGACCCAATCACAATCGTGATGAGACGTTTCGCCAGTGTCAAGTTCTTCATAATTACTTCACCAATAATGATAGAAGCAAGACCAATGACAATCGTACCAATTCCCATAGAGATATCTGAATATCCATTGTTTTGGGCAAGCAGGGCGCCGGATAAAGCAATTAATCCGTTACTTAGCATATAGCCGATCACTTTTGTGACATTCGTGCGAATTCCGTTTGCTTCACTCATTTCATTGTTGTCACCGGTGGCTCGCACAGCGAGGCCGATTTCCGTATGGAAGAAGAAACGTAAAACCAAAATGACTGCTAGAACAATCAATGTGCCTAAAATTAAAACAGCATTTGTCTTTGACAAACCATAACTCTCTAAGGTTCTAAAAATTGTGCCATGTCCTAATAGGGTAACATTGGCCTGACCCATTACTCGTAAATTAATAGAGTAAAGACCAGTCATGGTGATAATTCCTGAAAGCAGAGCAGGAATTTTCCATTTTGTATATAAAAAGCCTGAAATAAAGCCAGCAAGCATTCCTCCTGCCAATGCCACAAGAACAGATAGCCATGGTGCAACACCATTCACAATCAAACTGGTGCTGATTGCAGCTCCCAGCGGAAACGTTCCTTCTGCTGTCAGGTCAGCAACATCTAAAATACGAAAGGTGATGTAGACACCAATCGCCATCACTGACCACAATAAACCTTGAGAAATACTTGATAATAATAAATCCACTATAATTGCCTCCTTATTCGTCGACTGAGATACTTTCCGGATCAATGCCAAGTGCTTCTGCCATCTCTTCATTAACTGTTAATTCTAAGTTATCAGAAGTTTGTACAGCCATTTCAGCAGGAGATGCACCCTCTTCAATGATTTGTAAAGCCATCTGAGCCGTTTGACGACCTAATTCTTCGTAACTAATTCCGTAAGTTGCTAAACCACCTGTTTCCACTTGCTGTGAGTCGCCAGCAACTACAGGCAGTTGATTTTCTTTCGCAATTTCTCCAACGGTTGCCATGGTGCTAGCTAATGTGTTATCTGTCGGAATGTACAGACCATCTACATCCGAAGCGACACTTGTCACAACTTGCTGCACGTCGTTTGTCGTTGTTACGGTCGCTACTTGCGCAGTTACTCCAGCAGCTTCAAGAGCTTTTATAGCTAAGTTGGCCTGAATTTCAGAATTAGGTTCACTAGAATTATATACGATTCCAATCGTTTCTGCATCAGGAATGATAGATAAAAGCAATTCAATTTGTTCGTCGATTGGAACCATGTCGCTTGTGCCCGTTAAGTTTTTCCCTGGTGCTTCATTGCTTTCAACTAAACCAGCGTCCTCTGGATCAGTCACTGCTGTAAAGAGAATCGGTTTTTCTTGTTCGACCGTAGCCAGTGATTGTGCAGCCGGGGTAGCAATCGAAAGCAAGAGATCATTATTGCTTGCGAGCTGCTCACTCATACTCTGCAGATTGGATTGATCACCTTGTGCATTCATCACTTCAAATTTAACAGTGAGGTCTGCTTTTTCTAACTCATTAATGAAACCATCTTTTGCTGCTGTGAGGGAATTATGTTCCATAAATTGTAAAATGCCGACATTTACGGTATCTGGATCGTTCGCGGCACCTTCATCCGTCCCGCAGGCTGCTAGTAAAAGTCCGGCTATACCAACTGCCAATCCTTTAAATAATTTTTTCATTTTTATTTCCTCCTTATAATTTCTTCTAATAAATTAAAAACACCCATTTAGATAGATAATCTAAACTGGGTGCATTTCATCATTAAAAAATATGTGTTGGCCACTTTAGATTATTTCATCTACGTGGCCCTAAATTTACACGTCAAACGAGGCCATCATAGATACAAACTCACATTTTTGTGTCTTGTTTGTATCCACGATGTCGGTCATGTTTACAAACAGTATCTAATAATAGCCATAATAAGCGTTATTCAATTGTCTCAGATGGTTTGCGAACATTTCCTACACTCCCGTGTTCAATTTGATGAGTTAACAATAAATCACTTGGTATGAATTGTCAAGGAGAATTATTAAAATATTTTCATTTACTTATGAGGAATAACAGTAAAAACTTAAGCTTAGATCTGAAGACCGTTGTACATGTTATGCGCTTCTCTTTTTGACAAGCGTTCGCTATAATAAAAGGGAAGTGAAGGCCCATGATCAGAATCACAAAAGCCAACCAGTACTGCCATACTGGTTGGCTTTTTTACGCTTATTTACATATGCGTGTGAGCTGAAAGGCGACAAACTAATCGTCTCCGCTCTTATTTCGATTAATTAAAAGAACAATCTTTAAAGCATTCTTTTTTTGAGAATCGATTATTCTAAAAAATCAAACCATATCTGTTATAATTAAAGAACTTATTTGCGAAAGATTCATAGGCAAGATAGAGGAGATGTTCGAGTGAATATAAAGAAAAATTGGAGTCGAATCTTAGGTCTGTTATTAATTGTTGTTTTAGTTTACTGGGTAGCGAACAATCTAGAGGGAATACAAAATGTCAGTTCGGTCCTTGCTTCTGCTTTTACTCCCTTTATTATAGGAGGAGCTCTTGCTTTTATTTTAAACTTGCCGGTTAAGTTTATAGAAGGGCAGCTTAAAAAGTGGACAGGTGAATACAAAAGGTGGTACCGGATATTAGCTATCTTACTTTCATTCTTATTGGTTGGCTTTTTCATTTATCTGCTGATTTTCTTAATTATTCCGGACTTGCAACAAACGATCACATCGTTTATTGAAGTTGTACCTAGTACTGTGCGAAACATCATTCAAACAGTTAATCGTTTTATAGAGAATAACCCTAATATAGTAGAATATGTCCAAGAATTAGATATTGATCTCAACAGCTTGCAGCGACAAGCCATCAATACCGTCCAAACTTTTGCGACTGGACTTATTGGCAGTACATTTACTTTAGTTACTTCTACAATCGATAGTGTAGTGACCGTTGTTATTGCAATGATATTTGCTGTTTACTTACTTTCTCAGAAAGAAGCGCTCGTTCGCCAATTCAAAAAATTGGTCTACAGCATCTGGTCTTTGAAGTGGGCGAACTATATTGTGAATGTAGGCAAGAAAGCGAATGAAATTTTCTCAAACTTCGTCGGTGGACAAATTACAGAAGCGCTTATTTTAGGTACCCTTGTTTATTTTGGTATGTGGATTTTTGGTTTTCCTTACCGGTTATCGGTCGCAGCCGCTATGGGAGCGTTAGCTCTTATCCCAATTTACGGAGCCTTTCTAGGAGGGCTTGTCGGTTTCATCCTGATTTCCGTTGTGAGTTTTAAACAAGCTCTTTGGTTTATTTTATTCATCCTTGTGGTTCAATTTGTTGAAGGAAACCTTATTTATCCGCGAGTGGTCGGAAACAGTGTCGGTTTACCAGGTATTTGGGTACTGATGGTAGTTTCAGTGGGTGGAAGTTTATTTGGATTAATTGGAATGCTTATAGCCGTTCCAACGGTATCCCTTATATATTCTCTCGTCTCTGCCACTGTGAATGACCGTTTAGACCAGAAAAATCTGACAGTGGAAACAGAAACAAATAACATCGTTAAGCGAAAATAATCGGAAGGCTTCTCCTGAGTGTCCGCACTCCGTGAGAAGTCTTTTTGAATGTTCAAAGCAAGGATAGATATTTTTTAAGCGAGTAGAGTCATCCTGCTGGTCTCACTTCTGTTAGAACAAGCATGACCTTTTGGGAGCGCTGTGGTAAAATGAATGTAAAGCAGAGGGTGTGATTTTGATGGTGCAATACGATGTTTCCACTCCGGCTGAATACTTTGAGATGCTGGAAGATGACTGGCGAAAAGACAAAGTGCTGCAAATCCGAGAGATGATTCTGAAGGCAGCTCCTGAAATAGATGAAGTCATTCTTTACAAGATGTTGAGTTATGGGAATGAAAAAACAGAGAATTATGTTTTTGGACTGAATGCTCAAAAAAATTATGTGAGTCTTTATGTAGGCAATATTGAAAGAATTTATTCATCGAACACTTAAAATATGGCGATCAGATGAAACTATTTAGTGTGATGGTTAAAATTTTAATAAAGGACGGGCGCATGTATGCAGACGACGAGCTCTAATCGATTATTATTCAAAAGGTTAGCGATTCGGCTAATTTTAACCCTTTTTATTCTCTTGTTTATTGTTTATGGATTGCCAGTCGTACTTCATTTGTTTTATCCATTTATCTTTGCTTCACTGCTTGCTGCTGGTGTAAATCCGCTAGTCAATCTTATTGACAGCTGGCTGAAGAAACTGAAAATCAAGTCATCCGCTTCAAGAAATGTTGTGACGTTAATCTTGACCATTGCTATTTTATTGAGTTTAATCTTAGTGGTCTACTTAGTTCTCTCCACTTTGTTTAATGAAATTTTCGAACTCTCAACCAGTATACAGAATAACTGGTCCTCTATTGTCCGCATGTTTGAGGATACTGAAAGTTGGGTCATCGCTCAACTCGATATTTTACCGCCAGAAGTCATCGAAATTCTGGAAGGGATTTTGGAAAACGTCCTTGCTTTTGTTCGGAATGTAAGTGGAAATTTACTCAATTACACGGTCAGTTTCACTGGATTTATCATTTCTAAAGCAGGTTCAGTTACCCTGAATTTACTGACTTTCTTTTTATCGTTGTATTTTATGATGTCGGATTTTGATCGGATGAAAAATTTCATCAGACGCCGTACGGATCACCGCATTTTAAGTACCGCCAACTTACTGAAAAATACGACTGTAGCAGGGGTTTGGGGGTATATTAAAACCCAGCTGATCCTGGCTTTATTTGCTTTTGTTATCATGTTTATTTCATTCAGTTTATACGGCATAGACTATGCTTTAACCATTTCTATCTTTCTAGCCATTGTAGATATTATTCCTTTAGTAGGAACAATTGCTGTTCTGGCACCTTGGGGTTTATTTGAACTGTTTTTAGGGGATCCAAATTTTGGCCTTTTTCTCCTTATTTTAGGTGCTGGCTTTTTTATTCTGCGGCGATTGACGGAACCGAAAATTATGGGAACCCAGACAGGCTTACATCCTTTATTTGCTTTAGTCGGTATTTATGTCGGCATCCAGTTCTCTGGCTTATGGGGAGCGCTGCTTGGACCATTGGTGATGGTCGTTCTGATTGGTTTTCTCCGCTCAGGCATTTTAGACAACACATTAGCTGATATCCAAGAGCTTTATCATAAGATTGCTGCCTTATTGAAGAGAGAAGAATTAAATTAACAGATAGGCATTGCGGATGCTGCTATAACAGTAAGCAGAGGTTTAATCGCTCTGGCCTTAGGGTCAATGAATGGTGCTTCACAAAAGATTGTTTTATAATAAAAGTGTAGTTGAAGTGCTCAACTTCATGCGGTTTCATTCTGAAAAGAGGAGTTAACATGCCGGATAAAAAAAGGAATAAAACAGGTTCTAATTTAGGTCTCGGGTTAGCATTCGGGGTTATATTTGGATTGGCTCTCGACAATTTAGGGGTTGGTATTGCGCTCGGGATAGTATTTGGTTTAACCTATGATGGTTTTGGAAAGAAAAAGGATTCAGATAGCAGCACTAAAAAATAGCTCAATAGACATTAAAAAAGCTAAGCCTAGATAGGGCTTAGCTTTTTTGTTAATCATCAAAGTAATTTCTCTTGTTTAAAAACAAGTACATGGCGAGACCTGCGATGAAAGCTACACTAAACATCACCAGGGTGCCATAATCGCTCTGTTCACCTGGTAAGCCGCCTGTGTTCATTCCCCACAATTCAGCAATTAAACCCGCTGAAGAGAGAATCAGCGATAGAGAACTTAAAAATTTCATCAGCTTATTCAAACTATTGCTCATAATATCTGAAAAAAGAGCACTGACAGTATCCAATAAATCACGGTATAAGTGCACCAGTTTATTCACTTGCCGATTGTACCATTTAATGTCATGAGCGAGTTCATCATTATTCAGCTGTTTAATAAATTGTCTGTCAGCTAATAATTTAGAAAAAGCTTGTTCTTGCGTATCTAAAGTATGCTCCAGCATGACCATGTCTCGCTCAGTGTTTGCCACATTGATTAAGATTTCATTGCTAGTTTTATGATCAGCTTGGTTGACGAGATAATCTATCGTTTGCTTTTGTCTCCTTAATTCATCAGCGAAGTGTTGGTAGGCAAGCAGACCGACACTCATAATGATACTCTCAAGTGTTTGAATAACTGCTGTATCGCTCGCAAAAAGCTCTTCGTATAAATTAGAAACACCTTTATTAATAAACCAAAACAGTTGGTCGCTGCTTAATATAAACGTATGTGACTCTAACCTTTCTTCGACGCTTAAAGCGCTGGGGTTTTCCGAAATATTGGCTAATACAAAAATCATCGTGGGTCCTAGTTTTTTATTGTTCAGATATTCAATCCGTGGAGCGATAGAAGGCATATCAAAAAAGTTGAAGACATCAGAGGGCAATTCGTAAGCTGTCAGGAACTGATTTCTTTCATCTGAAGAAGCTTGTTTATAGATTGTTAAATTGCTATAAGATGCATCGGAAGCTTCTACACCATTTTTTGAGACATGATAAATTATTTTCACAGGACTCACTCCTTCCATCGCTTGAATCCATTCTATGCCTGCTTTGGAAAATAGTCAATTGCCGAGACTTTAAGAAGGCTCATTTGTCCTGTTGTATCCGTAGAGGAATCTGGTATAATAGATAGAGGTAGGTGAGGCTACTAAGAGGATATGGGTTACTACCGCAAAAAAGTGGAGACACTTTGCGCAGGTCAACAGTCGTTATCAACAACAAGGTTTCGACTAGTGTAATTCCAACGCCTTTTAGAGCTAAAGCTCGAACGTCTAATATGTCTTTGGATTCAACAGGCCTGCCTATTTTGGGTGGGCCTTTTTATTTTAAAGGAGGAGATGCTTGACAGAATCCAGTCGACCTCGAGACTGCCAAAACAAAGGGGGACGATGACGATGCTGAAAAAGAAAATGTTAGAAAAAATGAAGACTATGACACCACTTGATCTTGCCGGCTGGTTAGATGAAGTTTCGATTACTGAACGCGCACAAATAATTAATTTAATGACTAAAGATGAATTGGCAGAAGTTTTCCGATTGATGTCACCTGAAGATCGCGAGGAGCTTTTAGCAGCTCTTGCTGATCCGGATGTTGCTGAACTCATACAATTGCAAGAATCCGATGACTTGGTTGACGTTTTACAAGAAATGCCAGCGAATTTAGTGATTAAATTACTTCGCTATGTGCCAGATGAAAGACGAGAGCTCATTAATCGACTTTTGCGCTATCCCAAGGAGAGTGTGGGAAGTTTAATGAGTGTGGATTTTGTGACAGCTCAAAAGACGAACACAAAATCAGAGGTTTTAAGAAAAATTCAGTACTCAACGGGCGGACCCGAGCATTTAAATGAAGTATATATTATGGATAATGAGCGGCATCTGGTTGGGCGTGTTTATTTATCTGAATTAGTGAAATCAAATAAGGAAACGGTTGAAGAATTGGTTGAATATTCTCTTCTAGCTGTTGGGACGAATGATGACCAAGAAGTTGCTTCTGACCTCTTCTTGAAATACCAGTTGCTTTCTTTACCAGTTGTAGATTCGGAAAATCGTTTAGTAGGGATTATTACGGCTGATGATATTTTTGAAGTGATTTCAGATGAAATACATGAAGATTATTTATTCTTTTCCGGGGTCACTAAAACGGATGAACCCAAGACGAAGTATCTGGATCGATCCATTTGGTCCTTAAGTAAAGAACGAATCACCTGGTTACTTGTATTAATGATTACGGCAACTCTAACCGCTTATGTAATTCAACGTTACGAAGCTGTACTGGCTACGCATGTTGTTTTAGCTGCTTATATTCCCATGTTGATGGATAGCGGGGGAAATTCAGGTACGCAATCTTCAACATTAATTACACGCGCTCTATCTCTTGAAGAAATTGATTCAAAGGATATAGGGGCTGTTATACGCAGGGAAGCTTCAATAGGAGTTGTGGCCGGGGGAATTCTTGGAATAGTGAACTTGCTGCGGACGATGTTAATGGACGATCTTACGATTCAAGTCGCTCTGACTGTTTCTATTACCTTAGTATTGGTGATTATTCTAGCGAAAATCGTTGGCGGTGTTTTACCTATTTTTGCTCAGAAAATCAACCAAGATCCTGCAGTAATGGCGGGCCCACTGATTACAACAGTAGTCGATACACTTGCTTTAATCCTCTATTTCCAAATAGCTGCGTTCTTCTTAGGAATCTAAAGCTCCATAAAAGATGAGTTGAAAACTGTTTTTTTGAAAAAATTTATAAATAAAAAATGACTTCTCGTTAGAATCAGAAAATTAAACGAGAAGTCATTTTTTTACTGGAAAATAGTATAACCTTCTTCTTTCGCTGCTTCTTTAAGCAGCTCAACCACTAAATCTTTCCGCTTCGTCCCCTCAATGACATGTTTTTCTTCTACCACCAGTGCCGGAATAAGTGTCAAGCCGTAGTCATCGGCTTTTTGGAAATCAGCCATAACCATCTCTTCTGTTCGAGGATCTTCATAGTGTTTCAAAAATTCCGCAAAGTCGATACCCATTTCAATCAAGATATCCGCAATGACATCTTCATTATCTATATTCCGAACCTCTACATATAAAGCTTCTTGAAAACGGTCAAATAACTCCCATTCATCACCACCGGCTAAAACACCTGCTTGAATGGCAATCATTGAACGGCGTGCCGTCGGCATTTTGAAAGGCATTTTTTGCATGGCCTTTATATTGAAACGATGTTTGTCATCAATCCGATTGGCAGTTTTCCATTTTCTTTCCATATCTGTTTTGAATGCCTCTTCCGACTCAAATTTTTCCTGGTCTTCAGAATCATCCCACCTGAGAGGATACGAACGGTGAATGATTTCAATCTCAGGATATTCTTCTGTAATTTCGCGGATGCGGTCAGACATAATAAAGCAATGCCCGCAGAGCACACTGTGGAAAAATTCTACTTTCATCAATAATAACCTCCAGTTAGTCTCTTCTCTAATATACCAGACATCATGAACGGTTGCGGGAAATAAGGGGTTGCGCGGTGAGTAAAAACATAGCATGTTGAAGTACACAGTTTAGCCAATACAATTATTAAGATACTACTTAAAAATGGATGAAATAAGGTGTATAATAGGCAAGTTGAGACCTTTGTCTCAGCCGGCTGTTTATTGCATTTTTATTGTGATTGATTTAATATGTTGGAAGAGGAGAGTTCGCTATGAAGAGTAGTGTTAAAAGAAGGATTCAAATGAAGGATTTAATTTCCATCGGTGTATATACAGCGATGTATTTTATTATGGTAGCCATATCTGCCTTGCTCGTTGTTTTTATTATTCCAGGGTATTCTTATGTCTATATTCCGGTGATTTCAGCCTTGTTAGCAGGTACCATATTTATGTTAATGGTAGCTAAGGTTCCTCGTTTTGGGGCGATTACCATTATGGGCTCAATCATGGGGGTATTCTTTTTTATTATGGGACGTTTTCCGGGCGCCTTAGTGGTGTGTATAGCGATTGCACTTCTTGCAGATTCAGCGGCTTATATCTTTAAATATAAAAGCAGAAAAGGTCTACTGGCAAGTTACATCATTTTTTCTTACAGTACAATAGGACCGGTTATTCCCTTATTTTTATTCCCGAATTTATATGTGAATGAAATGGTTGAGCTTGGACGAGACGCTTCCTATATTCAGAATGTTTTCGCCTCTATTTCTCAAAATACCTTTCTGTTGCTGATTGGCGGCATTTTTGTTGCAGCCATAATCGGCGGTTTATTTGGCCAAAAGATGATGGATAAGCACTTTAAAAAAGCAGGTATCGTATAATGAATCGAAAATTAGATCCTCGCACAAAGCTGCTTCTTTTAATTTTAGCTGCGGTTTACATCAGTTTCCGGCTGCCTTTAATCGTTGAAACCCTGTTGGTTCTTATCTATGTGATGCCTTTGTTTATTGCAGGTTTCTATAGATGGGGTTTTATGTTTATAGGGGTTTTTGCGCTGCAAATTATCGGAGGTGTGTATTTGCTGCCTCAAATGAGCGTAGGCTTTTTAATTTTTGTTGTTTCTTTTTTAACTCACGGTTCTCGTATGCTTCTGCCCAGCGTCATCGCTGGTTTTTATGCCATGCGGACAACCTCAGTCAGCGAATGGATTGCCGCTTTTAAAAAGCTGCACTTCCCAAGTTGGCTGCTCATTCCCTTAGCCGTTATGGCCCGCTTTTTTCCGACGATTCGGGAAGATTATCGACATATCCGCAAAGCTATGGCTTTCCGGGGAGTTGGGACTAATTTTTGGGACTTATTAAAAAATCCAATGCAAACTTTGGAATTTATTTTAATTCCATTGCTGATGAATGCGACGAATGTAGCAGAAGATCTGACTGTTTCGGCTTTGACTAAAGGCCTGAGCCTTCCAGGAAGGCATACGACAATCGTTCACTTAAAAATGACACCTTATGATTGGTTTTATATTGCCTTGAGTTTTGTGCCACTTGTTCTTATTTTAGGAGGGGTGTTTTAATGTCAAAAGAAATAGCAGCTGAAAATGTCTCTTTTAAATATTTACATGCAGAAGAAGCTTTCCTGAAAGAAATTGATCTTGAAATTTATGCAGGAGAATGCCTTCTCATTTGCGGCGCAAGCGGAAGCGGGAAAACAACTTTTTCAAGATTGTTAAACGGAATCAGCCCAAATTATGTAGAAGGGCACTTAGAAGGCCATTTGGAGACAGTTGGGTTAGTGACCGGCGAATCAGATATTGAAGAATATGTGCCTGTGGTAGGCAGTGTGTTCCAAAATCCAAAAACCCAGCATTTTACGGTTGACACAACAAGCGAATTAGCTTTTCCTTTAGAAAATTTAGGCGAGGCGCCAGATTATATCCGTTCAAAAATCAATGAAAAAGCTTCTGCTTTTGAAATCAATCATTTACTGGACCGGAATATTTTCAACTTGTCCGGCGGCGAAAAGCAGCAAATAGCTTTCGTTTCAGCTAATATGACGGAACCGCAAGTCTTGATTCTAGACG
Organism: uncultured Carnobacteriaceae bacterium; assembly: GCA_964555455.1. Classification (GTDB taxonomy): domain Bacteria; phylum Bacillota; class Bacilli; order Lactobacillales; family Carnobacteriaceae_A; genus Atopostipes. Next base: position 4,407 of record CAZKSU010000020.1, on the reverse strand, counting down.
AGGTCACCAGTAATTTAGATCAAGAAGCGATTTTGCGTATTCGAGAAATGGTCAAGAAGCTCAAAGCGCGCGGGATGACGGTGATCATTTTTGAACACCGTATCGCTTGGACAAAAGATTTGGTGGACCGTTATCTGTTGTTCGATGAAGGAAAAATCGTCCGGGAGTGGCCAGCCACTGAGTTTTTACAGCTCTCTAACCAAGAGCTTCATAGCTTAGGTCTGCGTTCTATGGACTTAACAGAACATCGAGAATTGATTGCGCAAAAGAAGGCCAGGACTGCTGGCGGAGTTTTGCAGACAAACCAATTAACTGTTGGCTATGGCAGACAGCCCATTTTAGAGGATTTAAATTTAAGCTTTAATGCAGGTGAAATCATTGGCCTTATGGGAGCAAACGGCACTGGGAAGTCAACGTTAGCAAACACATTGACGGGATTGCAAGAACCTTTGTCAGGTGAGATTCGCTGGAATGGGGAAAAGATTTCCTCTAAACAGTTGATTAAAAAAAGTTATTTAGTGATGCAAGATATGAATTACCAATTATTTAGCGATTCGGTGGAAGATGAAATTCTGCTGGGTGCTAAACATGCTGAACATCTAGATGAAGTCATTGATCAGCTCAATCTAACGGCTTTTAAAGAGAGACATCCGATGAGCTTGTCGGAAGGCCAAAAACAGCGAGTCGCTATTGCTTCTGCTTTATTGTCGGGTAAGGAAATCATTATTTTTGACGAACCGACCAGTGGTTTAGATTTTGACCATATGGAACGTTTCGGACATCTCTTAAATGAGCTGAGAAAGTCAGATGCAGTGATTCTTGTCATCACTCACGACGAAGAGCTTGCGGCCCAATGGTGTGACTCCATTGTTCAATTAGGGTGACTATTAGAGCTATTTCAACCAGGTGGGTTTGATCGTTTTAAAAGCAATCATAGGCTCTCATAAGAGTAAGTCGTTAAACTTGCGGTGCAGAGACATTCTTCCTAGTATATACTTATAGATTGTAAGTGAGGCAAACTGTCACTCAGCCGGTCGCTGCGGGAAGTCGATAGGTTGGAATAAGCATAACTTTGTAGAGAATTTAAGGGAAGAGAAGAATCAAAAGGGTGAATGCGTTATGGCACATGAAGATGTTTATGCAAAAATGAATGAAAGACTAGATTTCTTGCTTAAGGACCATCAGGTAGAATTTGACGATTCAGATTTAGACAAAAACTCTATCGATACTTTCCATAAAAAAGCGAATGCTTTGCTGGAAGCACATGAGGAACCTGTTCCAGAAGTCGACAATACGCTTTTATCTCTCTCTGCGAAATTAAATCTCTTGATTGAAGCGCACGGAAAATCATTTGATGACACAGACCTTGATCCCCAAAGCCCGAATACAATCCTTGGGAAACTGAATGTGTTATTGGAAGCCCACGGACATTAGAAATGTTGCAAGCCATCCTGCTACAGGGTGGCTTTTTATTTTATAGAGAATGGTTCATAAACCATTACAGTGTTATCTCTCCAACCTCTTTGCTAAAATAAAAAAGAGCAAAATATTTGAAAGGTGGAAAATCATTCTATGGGTAAATTACAAGATCGAGTGGCGTTAATTTATGGAGGCACTTCTGGATTAGGTGAAGCCACGGCCAAACTTTATGCAAAAGAAGGAGCAAAAGTAGCCATAGCCGGCCGTTCAGAAGATAAGGGAAATGAGATAGCTGATGCCATCAAGGAAGAGGGCGGTGAAGCCCTTTTTGTCAAAGTCGATTTGATGGATACCGATCAGATTAAGCAATCTGTTCAAGAGACAGTTGATGCTTTTGGAACCATCGATATCCTCTACAATGGTGCAGGAATTCTGGATGAGTATGTAGGGCTTATCGATACCGATGAAGAGATGTTTGATCAAGTGATTGCGTTAAACCTGAAAGCGCCGTTTATAGCCACAAAAGAAGTGCTGCCTATTTTTGTCGAAAAAGGAAAAGGTGTGGTGATTAATTTAGGGTCACAGGGAAGTAAATTCGCGGGCGTTGGAGGAACAAGCTATGTAACGAGTAAACACGCACTTGTCGGTTTCAACAAACAGCTCGCTTATGATTATGGAGAGAAAGGAATTAAATCTCTACTCTTAGCTCCAGGATTTATCGACACACCAATGACAGATGATGTAGAAGAGGAACGTCTCAATGACATTCCGGACAAGCGCGCTGGAAAAGCAGAAGAAGTTGCTCAATTGGCTCTGTTCTTAGCTTCCGATGATTCGAATTACATGAATGGCACAGAAGTTTACATGGACGGCGGATGGACCGTTGGCCGCTAGCTTCCTGCTTTGAATGTCAATGATTTAAACAATGAAAAATCCTTGGTAAGCTTTCTTGGAAAGGGCGGATTCAGAATGAATGTTTTACTTATTGGTGCCAATGGACAAATTGGCCGGATTCTCACAGATAAAATGCAGGAAGACGAACCATTCAACTTAGTAGCCGGTTACCGCAAAGAGGATCAAATCAACGATGCCCAAGCTCGTGGAATCGAGGCCGCAAAAATCGATTTGGAAGAAGACATCCAGCATCTGGCGGAAGCCATGGAAGGAATGGATGCTGTCATTTTTGCTGCCGGTTCTGGTGGCTCCACAGGTGCAGATAAAACAATGATGGTTGATTTAGACGGCGCAGTAAAAGCCGTTGAGGCTGCGAAGCAGGCAAATGTAAAACGCTTTGTCATGATCAGCGCTGTTCATGCCAATCGACGGGAAGTATGGTCTTACGCATCGCACGGTTCCTCCACACCGAGCTACTATCATGCGGCAAAGTATTATGCGGATGCTTGGTTGCTTAAGAGCGGCCTTAACTACACAATTATTCGGCCAACTGGCTTAACGAACGAACCTGGAACAGGAAAAGTGGAATTGGCTGAAAGGATTGAAACAGAAGGACGGACATTACAGATCCCACGTGAAGATGTGGCTGCTGTAGTGCTTGAATGTTTAAAAAATGAGACAACGACGAATAAGGACTTTGATGTCACTTCAGGTTCAGCATCTATTGCGGACGCTTTGAAAAAAATTTAATTGAATCAATCAACTGAAGCCATTTGTATAGAAATAACAGATGGGTTCTCTTCTAAAGATTACTGGAAGGGTGAGTTTATGGCTATCAAAGAAATGCCTAAAGAAGATGGGATAGAAAATGGTTTAAAGATACTAAGAGAAGGCTATCATTATCTGCCGGACCGCAGAAAAATCTATCAGTCAGATGTTTTTAAAACCCGTTTGCTTGGGCAGAAAGCGATTTGTATGGGCGGTGAAGAAGCTGCGCGTTTGTTTTACGATGAAAGGAAAATTAAGCGTTCAGGAGCTGCTCCTAAATTTGCCCAAATGGTTTTATTGGGACCGGATGGCGTGCAAACTCTCGACGGAGCTGAGCATAGAAACCGCAAGAAATATTTTCTAAATCTGATGACTGAGAAGAGAATAGAAGAGTGGGGCTTGATTCTGAAGAAAGAATTACTAAAGAGTGCCGTAGAATGGATGGAGAAACCTACCATTGAATTTTACGAAGAATCCAAAAAGGTGCTGACAAAAGCAGTCTGCGAATGGGCAGGCGTACCGCTGCCGGAAAAAGATGTCGAAAAAAGAACAGCACAACTTGCAGATTTATATGAAACTGTAGCACAAACCAATCCTAAATTTGCTAAAGGTGTCCTATCTAGAAAAGCAAGTACGAGCTGGGCAAAAGATTTGATTCAGCAAGTGCGTGATGGAGAAATTCAGCCACAAAAAGACACGGCTTTGTATCAAATGGCTTTCCATAGAAATTTAGACGGCTCTCTTATTCACCTTGACCCGGCAGCTACTGATTTACTGAGTGTCCTTCGTCCGTCGGTTGCGATTTCTATTTATATGAGCTTTATTGCTCTGACCTTGCATCAATTTCCTGAAATCCGCGAACGTTTGAAAAACGAAGATGTAAATAGCAAATATTACGACAATTTTACTCAAGAGGTGCGGCGCTACTATCCTTTCTTTCCGTTTAACGCGGGCATTACAAGAGAGGATTTCATTTGGAAGGATTACCTTTTTGAAAAGGATACGCTGGTTGTTTTCGATTATTTCGGAACCGGCTATGATGAGAGACTCTGGAGTCAGCCTGAAACTTTTGATCCTGAGCGATTTAATGCATGGGAAGTGAGCCCGAGTGATCAAGTTCAATATAAACTCGTTGCTCAAGGAGGAGGCGACTATCTGGCTGGCCATCGCTGTCCAGGGGAATGGAATACGGTCAAAGCGATGAAAGTGACCGCTGAATTTTTAGCAAAAGCAATAGATTATGATGTGCCGCCGCAGGATGTGAGCTACAGTCTGACAGCTATGCCTACCTGGCCAAAAAGCGGAATGCTCTTTAAAAATATCCGC